>QCHO01000016.1 GCA_003279535.1 Prochlorococcus sp. AG-402-C22 | reverse complement strand
TAACTTTGAAAGTAAGAGAATTTAGTAATAAGGATGAAGCAAAAAATATATGTCAAATTTTATATTCAATCGATGGAATTAGTCAGATAATCATAAATGAAGCTCAAGGTTTCTCAATAAATTTTGTAGCAGATAAGGAAAAAGATTTACTTACTAAGCTCAAAGTGGAATTAGCCTTCTCAAAGTTTGAAATTTTTTCTCTTACACAAAGTCAGCCAAGCTTGGATGATGTATATCTTCAAGCAACCGGGAAAACATTATTGGATGCCGAAATTTCTATGGCAGGGAAAAGAGACCTTAAAAAAGAATCAAAGCAATCAATGCGATAAAAAACTTTTGGTTAAATAACTATAATGAACACTAATTAATGCTAATTATGGAATTACAACAGTATAATTTATTTTTTTTATATCAAGAAACATTTGCCTTAACAAAGAGATTATTTATTCAATTAAAAAGAAGACCATCAACTCTTTTAGCTGGAATATTACAACCCATAATTTGGCTTTTTTTGTTTGGAGCATTATTCTCTAAAGCTCCTGAAGGCTTTTTACCAGGAGTTGATTCTTATGGGAACTTTTTAGGAGCAGGCCTTATTGTTTTTACTGCTTTTAGCGGAGCCCTAAACTCTGGTCTTCCTTTAATGTTTGATAGAGAGTTTGGATTTCTTAATAGATTACTTGTGGCTCCTTTAACAAGTAGATTATCCATAGTTTTATCTTCTTTTTTTTACATAACAATCCTGAGCTTTGTTCAGAGTATTGTAATAATGGTTGTTTCATACATTTTGGGTTATGGATGGCCCAATTTATATGGTTTAGGAATTGTGTTTACAACACTAATTCTATTAGTTCTTTTTGTGACATCAATAAGTTTATGTTTAGCGTTTGTTTTGCCGGGACATATTGAATTAATCGCTCTTATATTTGTAATAAACTTACCTCTTCTTTTTGCAAGCACTGCTTTAGCTCCAATTTCTTTCATGCCAAATTGGCTTGGGTGGTTAGCTTCATTAAATCCATTAACTTTTGCGATTGAACCTATTAGAACTGCTTATTCTCAAACTATTAATTTAGAATTAGGCATTGTTTATTAAAAGATAAGCAAATATGTGCTGACCAGGTTGACGAAAGCCTTACTCCAATAAAAGATTGAATCAGAGTAAGTAAAAGAGGAACAAACAATAATAATCTCCACCAAATTAATGGCTCTTGTATTGCGTCATTTTCTAAATTTTGATTTATTGAAATTGTTGTAATGAGAAGAAGAAATGCTATTAAAAGATGGCCCGAAACAGTATATGAATCAAGCAGGTTTATTACTGTTAAAGCCCCAAAAGATCCTTGGACAATAACAAGAAAAAGTAGTAATGAATAAGTTTTAGGTAACCAATTTGGAATTTCTGTTCTCCAGATAATTGAAAGCGTAAATTTAAAAAGAATTAATACTCCAACCAGAAAAGCATCTAGACGATGAAACCACTCTAGAAAAACTCTTAGGTTCATATGATTAAAAGGCAAAAAAGATCCATAGCATAATGGCCAATCTGGACATGCAAGGCCAGCCTCCATGACTCTCGTAGCACCTCCAATTACAATTAGTGCGATAAGTGCAAATACACTATGAATTCCTAATCTTTTAAAAATTGGCAGATATTTTGATTTATATAATTGGTTATTAATCAAATGGATAAAACCTATTATTTTGCATAATAATTTAGATTCAAAAACCAAACATTAATTAAAAATTAATATGTTTAATTTAAAAAATAATTTATTGATTTAATCTTTTTTCCCTGACAATTAACTCTAAAAAGTTATTAATAATACGTCTTTTATTTCTTAAATCTTAAGAAGTTATGAATTTAAATGATTTTCTTTTAACAAAGGATGCAGAATTTAAAAAATTGAATATCTTAAAAATATAGATTCAAATTTTGACATCAATTGTTAAATAAAAACATTTATTTAATACTAATTATTTCACTAGTTTTTGCTATATCTTTTTGGATTGGTTTCAATGTAAATTTGCTCCCAGCTGAAGCAAGTATTAATGCGCCAATTTACGATGAACTTTTCAAAATTCTTTTCATCATAGGCTTAATTATATTTATAGGTATGACAATAGCAGTTATTTTTAGTTTATTTAAGTTTAGGAAAAGAAATGATCAGGTAGGCGATGGTATAGCTTTAGAGGGAAACTTAAGCTTAGAAATTGTATGGACAATTATCCCATCAATAATTGTTTTATTAATAGGTTTATATAGTTACAATATCTACGACAGAATGGGAGGGATGAAGGAACTAAATCATGACCACGAAATGATGAGTTCAAATTCTGAAAAAATATGGGCTGGGATTAGTCAAACTTCTGATAATCAAATATCAAATAATTTATC
The DNA here is from genome assembly GCA_003279535.1 of Prochlorococcus sp. AG-402-C22. Taxonomy (GTDB): domain Bacteria; phylum Cyanobacteriota; class Cyanobacteriia; order PCC-6307; family Cyanobiaceae; genus Prochlorococcus_A. The sequence goes on along the minus strand of QCHO01000016.1, from coordinate 27,654 downwards.
AATTGAAGTTTCGGCTATGCAATTTGCATTTCTATTCAATTATCCCAAAGGCAATTTTATATCTGGAGAACTACACGTTCCCGTTGATCAAAAAGTATCGATGAAAATGGAATCAAAAGATGTCATTCATGCTTTTTGGGTACCTGAGTTCAGAATTAAACAGGATATTATTCCTGGACAACCAACTATCCTAAATTTTACCCCTACAAAAGTAGGGAAATATCCAATAATTTGCGCAGAATTATGTGGCCCATATCATGGAGGAATGAGAGCCTCCATAATTGTTGAAGAAGAATCTGATTACAAAGATTGGTTTAACAAAAATAAAAAAACGGAGGTAAATTTATGACAATATCAATTGATACACAAAAAACTAATAATGAAAGTCTTCAACCTAAAGGCTGGCTTAGATACTTTAGTTTTAGTCTTGATCATAAAGTAATTGGAATACAATATTTGGTTTGCGGTTTTCTTTTCTACTTAATAGGAGGAACCTTAGCTAGTGCTATAAGAATTGAACTAGCTAGTCCAATGTCTGACTTTATGCCAAGAGATGTATATAACCAAGTTTTAACCTTACATGGAACAATAATGATATTCCTTTGGATAGTTCCTGTAGTTAACGGTGCTTTTGGAAATTATTTAATTCCATTTTATGTGGGTGCAAGAGATATGGCATTCCCAAGATTAAATGCCGTAGCTTTTTGGCTAATTCCTCCTTCAGGTTTAATGCTAGTAGCAAGCTATTTTGTTGAAGGTGCTGCTCAGGCTGGATGGACAGCATATCCACCCTTGAGCATAACAACTCCTCAATCGGGACAAATAATTTGGATTCTTAGCGTTCTATTACTTGGAGGCAGTTCTATCTTTGGTGGAATAAACTTTATAGCGACCATTATCAAATTAAGAAGGCCAGGATTAAAACTCATGCAATTGCCAATGTATTGTTGGGCAATGCTTGGGACAAGTCTACTAGTTGTTTTATCAACTCCTGTTTTGGCTGGCACTTTAATTCTACTTAGCTTTGATATCATCGCTAAAACAGGGTTTTTCAATCCTGTTTTAGGTGGAAATGTCGTAGTTTATCAGCATTTATTTTGGTTTTATTCTCATCCAGCTGTTTACATTATGGTCCTTCCTGCCTTTGGTTTAGTTAGTGAAATACTTCCTGTACATGCTAGAAAACCACTTTTTGGATATACAACTATGGTTTTTTCAATAATGGGGATAGTTGTTTTAGGTTTAGTTGTTTGGGCGCATCACATGTTTACTAGTGGAACTCCACCTTGGATGAGATTATTCTTTACTATCGCAACAGCATTTATTGCTGTTCCAACAGGGATAAAATTTTTCAATTGGGTTGCAACATTATGGGGAGGTAAAATTTCCATCAATAGTGCGATGTTATTCTCTTGTGGATTTATTATAAATTTTGTTTTTGGAGGTATTACAGGAGTTGCTCTGGCACAGGTCCCTTTTGATATTCACGTACATGATACCTATTTCGTTGTAGCCCATTTTCATTACATAGTTTATGGCGGGACTGTTTTTATTATTTTCTCATCAATATATCATTGGTTCCCCAAAGTAACTGGGAAAATGCTCAATGAAAAATTGGGAATTTTACATTTTATCATTACCTTTATTGGATTTAACTTGTGCTTTGCTCCTCAACATTGGCTCGGTTTAAATGGAATGCCAAGAAGAGTCGCAGAATATGATCCTCAATTCCAGCTCGTTAATCAAATTAGTAGTCTAGGGGCTCTCTTGATGGCTATAAGTACAATTCCTTTTTTAATTAACGTATTCCTTAGTGTGAGAAACGGTAAAGATTCTGGAGATAACCCTTGGAATGCTCTTACACCTGAATGGTTAACATCTTCTCCTCCTCCAGTTGAAAATTGGGAAGGAGATGCTCCATTAGTTGAAGAACCTTATGGTTACGGCAAACAATTTTCTGAACAAAAATAAGAATATATGACAACTCTTGATAGCTCAAAAGAGATTCAAAAAAATAATTCTGAAGTTAATGAAAAACATGAAGACTTCAGAATGTTTGGTCTCATAACTTTCTTAATTGCAGACGGGATGACTTTTGCAGGGTTCTTCGCTGCTTATCTAACTTATAAAGCTGTAAATCCATTACCTGATGGCGCTATCTATGAATTAGAGCTCCCAATACCTACACTAAATACAATTTTATTACTTGTTAGTAGTGCAACTTTCCATAAGGCAGGTAAAGCACTTTTGAAAGATAAAAACTCTGATTCCCAAAGGTGGTTATTTTTTACTGCTTTTCTTGGAATAATTTTTTTAATATGTCAATTATTTGAATATTTTCATTTACCTTTTGGATTAACCGATAATTTATTTGCAAGTACTTTTTATGCCCTTACGGGATTTCATGGACTACATGTCACTTTAGGCACTTTAATGATTTTAATTATTGCTTGGCAATCGAGAATAAATGGCGGAAGAGTCAATAGACAAAATATGTTTCCTTTAGAAGCTGTTGAATTGTACTGGCATTTTGTAGATGGAATATGGGTTATTTTATTTATTATTTTGTACCTTTTATGAGGAAAATTAATTTTAAATAATTAAATATATTTTTTATTAATTTATATTGCCACAGACCTCTTTTTTTAGTAAGAATATATAATTAGAAATTTGACAGATAATGCTAGAAGGAAAAGAACTTCTTGAAAAAGCAAAATTATTAAGTAAAAAATCTGAAGATGAGATAGCAAAAGGCTGTGGTTATGTAGGTCCCAGCGGTAGAGTCTTAAGAAAAAGTTTTTATAGGGCACTTATCGAAGCCAAGGGTTACAAAATTGGAAATGGTCGTCAAGGGAAAACTGGTAATAGAGCCTCAAGAGGCAGGCAAGCAGAATTTAAAACTAAGGTTCACGGTAATGGGAACCTATTAATAGGTCATGCTTACACCAAGAAATTAGGTCTTGAACCTGGGAAGGAATTTAAAATTGATCTAAAAAAAGAATCAAAGACAATTTATCTAATTCCATTAAATTAGAAAAATGTTACCAACCGTTTTCTTTAAGCCACTCTGAAGAGATACTATTTGTAGAAAAATCTTCTTTATTATTCCTATTAAACAAAAGTAATTTCTCTACATATTTAATTAGTGTATCTGCCTCAAGGTTTACGCTGTCGCCAACATTTAATTTATTCAGATTTGTGTTATGCCAAGTATGAGGAATTATCGCAATAGTAAATATTTCTCCTTCCTTCTGATATTTTGCAATTGTAAGACTGATACCATTTACACAAATACTGCCTTTATTAACCACATATTTTGAAAAATTAATATTTTTCCACTTGATTGATAAAAGCCAAGATTTCTCTAATTTTTCTATATTCTCAACTTTCCCAAGGCCATCAATATGTCCGCTCACAATATGTCCACCTAAACGATCAGATATACGAAGAGCAGGCTCCAAATTGACGATCTGATTCAGATTAGACTTTAATCCTAAAGTTGTTTTTTTTAATGTTTCCTCACTTACGTCGACCGTAAATTTATTTTGAAAAATTTCTTTAACTGTCAAACAAATTCCATCAACAGCTATGCTGTCACCGATTGCCATATCAAAAAAATTGTCTAGAACTTCAATTTCTAAAATATTTTTTTCCTGTTTTAGTTTTCCAATTGATTGGATTATTCCTGTGAACATAGATTTAAGAAAAATATTTTTACAAAATTTTGTATTTACTTTAATTTACTTTAAATCATTTTCAATTATAAATAAATTAAAGAGTAAATAAAAAGAAATTGATCATTTTTAGATGATTATTAATTCACAAAAAAGATCATTTGGTAAAGGTCCAAAAGTGAGCTTATTCACTTTAGGGACGATGCGATCAACTGAAAGTCTCGAAAAAATGTATGGCGTAATCAAAAATGCATATTACGTAGGGATTAACCATATCGAAACTGCACCTTCTTATGGTGATGCTGAATCACTTATTGGAAATTCAATAAAAAAACTAGCAAAAGAAGAAAATATAAAAGAAAAAAATTGGGTGATTACCACCAAAGTTTTACCAAAGGGTGATTTTGAATTTTTAAAAAATAATTTTAAAAATTCTCTTAAAAATTTAAATCGCGAGAAAATTAATAATCTTGCAATTCACGGACTTAACTTAAAACAACATCTAGATTGGGTTATAGATGGAGAGGGTAAGAAATTCATATCATGGTTACTTGAGAAAGGACTAGTTGATCAAGTTGGTTTTAGTTCCCATGGAAGTTATTCACTTATTAAAGAAGCAATTAACTGTGAAATTTTTAGTTTTTGTAGTCTTCATTTACATTTTTTAGATCAATCTAAAATTACTTTAGCAGAACAGGCTATAAAGAAAGGTATGGGAGTTTTAGCAATATCGCCTGCTGATAAAGGCGGAAGATTATATTCTCCAAGTGATATTTTGTTAAAAGCCTCTAAGCCTTTTCATCCATTAGAATTAGCATATAGATTTTTGTTGGCAAAAGGAATTACAACTTTGTCCTTGGGAGCCACAAACAAAAAAGATTTTGAGTTTGCCAATAAACTTAGAAATTCTTGCGAGAAACTAACAACTCCTGAAAAAAACGCCCTGAATAAAATTGAGGAAGTAGCTAATAAAAGATTAAACTCAACTAAATGTGAGCAATGCAGAAGTTGTTTACCATGCCCAAATGAAATACCTATTCCAGAAATACTTCGTTTGAGGAATATATCTATTGGTTATGGCCAATTAGAATTTTCAAAAGAAAGATACAATTTAATAGGAAAAGCTGGCCACTGGTGGGAAGAAAAAAATTCCTCATTTTGTCAAGAGTGTAATGAATGTATCCCTAAATGTCCCAGTAAATTAGATATACCAAACCTATTAAAGCAAACCCATAACTTATTAATTGACACTCCGACAAAAAGATTATGGGGTTGAAGATTCATTCCAGGAATTTTTAAGATTAAATTCTTGTTCACTTGTTAAGACAGAGAAAGACCAACTATTATCCCAACATTTCTTAGAGGGACCTGAGATTGGGGACATCTCCGGTTTATATTTGGTTTGCAAATAATCACTATTGAATGGTAGATACCAACCTTGACTTACTAATTTATCTACTATTGATTTATTTTCTAAAGATTTAATCCATTTAATTAATATTTCATTATTTAGATTTGATCGGCTAAGGAGAAAATGCCACATTAAAGGTACTCCTTCGCTTGGAAAAACTAAAGAAAGCCTTGGATCTATTTTTAAATATTTTGAACAGAGACTATAAGGAATTATGGCTACGCAAGCATCAGAATTAATCAACCAATTGAGCATATTTTTATCATCAAATAACATCGCTTGGCTTTTGAGTTTTTTTAAAGAGTTAGTTGAATTAATTTTTTTAGCAATTGACAATATTATTCTGGGACTTTGTGGAAAAATAATTTTCCCCGTTAATTTTTTAGACAGAAGGAAATCCCAAGAAGTTCTTGCTGAATTTATTAGTTCTTTATTATTTTTAATAATAATTGTGTAAGGAACTACTCCAATAGGAAATAATTTACTTCTTTGATTTTCATTAAAACTTCCTAAAAAATCTATCGATCTCTTATCCAGATTTTCGATCAATGAATATTGATTTATTTTTTCAAATTCCTCAAAATTTATACTATTAATCCATCCATCATTTATTAATGTAAAGTCAGAATTTAAAATTGTGTTTCTATTTTTTTGTGGCTGAACATTTTCAAAATTAATTTTTTCTTGCTTCCAATCTTTTGGAATCGTATCTTTAAAAGATTGTGGATAAAAAGAATTTTGTAAAGCAATCTTTACTTTATCTGGAAGATTACTGCAAGAGTTTAAGAGAAATAAAAGAGAAAGTTTACCCCAATTTAAAAATTCTCTTCTGGTTGCAAATTTTGAAAACATTCAGCAATCCTTCTCTAAAGAAATTTGACCTAGACCCTTCATCATTTCCAGATTTTGTTGACACAATGAAACTATTTCGTCATTTTTAAATCCATTTAAGTACGCAAGTAATGATATTCCACCAGCACCTACACCTTCTTTTACATGGCCCATTTCATAGTCTTTCAATTCTTTGTATATTGACGATTTAAAATTTAAAGGGCTTACTAAACCTAATAAGTTGACATCATATTTCTCATTAATTAAATTTATTAAATCATTTAAAGAATTATCTTTTACAAGCCAGCCCGTTGTTGCAATAAAAACATCCTCAATAAAGTCATCTTTATTCTTTGCACCTAAAAATTCTAATACAAGCAAAGTGACAGCCAACATTTGACTTCCACCAGACAATATCACAGGTTGGTTTGCTAACCTAGCTCCAATCAATAAACCCATTGAGAAAGCTTGGAAAGGATCTCCAACTGCTGCGACGACATCAAAAGAGTCAAAATCAGTCTTGAGATTTGCATTAAAAAGTCCTTTTTGAACTACTTTTCTTCTGAGATCTCTTGGAGCTTTAAATAAACTACTCCCTACTAAATTAGACACTCGCAAACCAAAAGCTTCCATTACAGCTTGAGCAGTTGTGGTACCCCCTGGCACGGATTCAGAAATTAAGATAGGTTGTTTTAAGGATTTTCCTATTGCAAGACCTCTTTCATAGAGATTTATAACTCTTTTTCTGGGCATAGATTTACCAGTAGTAAGACAATTTGACGGTCCCAAATACCTATCTTCTACAATCAAATGATTAAAATAAGGCTTTACTTCTATTCCTAAAGGAACAACAACTGGATAAACATTTATAAGTTTTGAACAAACATGACTTATTAGGGCCGGAGTTACTCCTGCATGGAGGGGAGGCAATTTATATTTATGATCTTTTGAAGCCCCCATAAGCAAAAATTCGGCATCAGCGAGGGCAGTTATTCTCCTTGACTTTGCATTAATACCAGCAGCGGATATTCCTGGAATTTGAGATGTATTAGTGCCTGCAATTACAAGAAATATTTTGAAATTATTTATATTCTTTTTCAGTATATCAATCCTGTTAATTTTCCTTTTTTTATTGGATTCATTCCCAAAAAGATTTATCCCTAATTCTGTACTATACATTCTTATTTTTTTTTCAATTATTTAAATCAACTAAGCTATTTATTAATCTTGGAGGATCTGGAATAGTTAATTTAAATCTTGGGAAAAGAGAGTAGGCAACTATATGTACCGTTAAAACATAAACGATTTCTTGGAAAATTACTAAAAAAATTGCACCTAATTGGATACTTAAAATTGATGGAGAAATAGGTAAATTTAATAATTCAATGAACTTTTCTATTAGACCATAACTTGCTCTAGTAATTAAGACCCAAAGATTATCTCCAACCAATGTGGATAATGCTATTACTCGCAGAAAGAAACCTAGGGTTCCAATAATGACTCCAATGGTTAAACTTAATCTCCATCTCTTTTCTCTAACCCAACACCAGCCTAACCAAAAAGCCAAGATCCCATAAGGGAATAAAAATAAGGTTCCTCTAACAGGACCCATAATTATGAATAAAAGTAGAAATTGTATCAGGAGTCCTTCCAATGCAGTTTTAGTTCCTCTTCTCAACTGCAAGAGGATCATTGGGAGGGGTAAAATCAACCTTAATAAAGCTCCCCCAATTGGTAAATAATACAAGGCAACCCATAATAAAGCCGATAAAGATGCAAGATATGAGGTCTCTACAATATTTAAAGCTTCAGTTTTTGTTGTTATTTTCATTTTTGTTAAATGCTTTTAATCAATTTTTATTCATACTTTTATTTTTTGAGTCTAAGATACGTTCAATCTTTTCTATTTCAAAATTTACCTCAGAATTACTTAATATGGTAGTTAACTCTTCAGTTGGATCCTTTGGATCCACATCTTTTAAGATGAAAATTATTTTGTAAGATTGAAGCTTAATTTTTCTTTTTTTTGAAAAATTCTTAATTTTGTTATTTTTTTGTTTTGGTGTTTTTTCTAAATTGATACCCTTTTTATTTTCTAGAACATTTTTTGGCTTTTCTACTTTTTTTATTTTTTTATTTTTTTTATCGTCAATTTCTTTGTTTTCTTTTTCTAAATTGATATCCTTTTTATTTTCTAGAACATTTTTTGGCTTTTCTACTTTTTTTATTTTTTTATTTTTTTTATCGTCAATTTCTTTGTTTTCTTTTTCTAAATTGATATCCTTTTTATTTTCTAGAACATTTTTTGGCTTTTCTACTTTTTTTATTTTTTTATTTTTTTTATCGTCAATTTCTTTGTTTTCTTTTATTACAATTCTTTTATTTACTAAATTCTTTTGTAAATCTTTATCTTTGCTAATTTTTTCTAAATCTTTAAAACTACTTTCAAGAAAATTTCCAATCCTCCCTCCAGAGCATGATTGCAATAAAATTAAAAAAATTAATAAAAAAAATTCTTTTTTTTTAAAAATCATATTTTTTTCTAACTTTTCTTTTTCCTAGTATTTTTTTTGTTACTTATTTTTGTTTTTTTTGAAATAGATCCTTTTTTATCTTTTAGTTTTTCTTCTAGAAGAAATATTGCATCATCTAAAGAAAATTTTTCTAAGTCAGTATCTTTAGCAATCGAAACATTAGTTTTGCCACATTTTAAATAGACCCCATATCTTCCATTTAATATTTGGATTTTTTCTTTAAATTCTTTCGGTTTTCCAAAGTCTTTAATTACCTCTTGACCACCTCTACCCATTTTTGGCATTTCAAGAATTTCTAATGCTCGTTTTATATCTACTGTAAAAACATCATCCTCTTTCTTTAATGATCTGTTTTCAGATTCATTTTCATTTTTAATCCATTTAATATAAGGGCCAAATCTTCCTCTATCAGCCTCAACTACTCCTCCTTCAGGATGAATCCCTAACAATCTAGGTAAACTTAAAAGTACAAGAGCCTCATCTAGAGTTAGATCATCAGTTTTCAACTCTTTGGGTAAGGAAGCTCTTCTTGGTTTAGCTTTATCTTGATCATTATTTCCCAATTGTACGTAAGGTCCATAAGGACCAAATCTTAAAAAGACTTTTTCCCCAGTTTTTGGATCAGTACCAAGATCTGATGGGCCACTTAAAATTTGATCAACTTGCTTTATGTCTAAATCTCCAGGAGTAATATCCATTGGAAGATTACCTTTCGCCTGAATTTCATTACCAGATTCATCAATTTTTGTACCCTCTAGCCAAGGTCCGTTAGAACCTATTCTGACTACACAAGGAAGATCTTCGAAATCAACTTGTCTATAAGCTTTACCATCAATATCACCCTCTGTTTTCTGAACCTTCACCTCCAGACCATTTTTACCTTTGTAGAAAGTCTCGAGGTATGGTAGCCACTCAAGATTACCTGAAGATATTTCATCCAATGAAGATTCCATTTTTGCAGTAAAAGTAGTATCAACTAAATCAGGAAAATGTTCTTCTAATAGTGCGGTTACTGCAAAAGCAGTAAATGTTGGAGCCAAAGTATTGGAAGATAAATTTGCATAACCTCTATCCACAATTGTACCAATAATGCTTGCATAGGTAGAAGGTCTTCCAATCCCTTCTTTTTCAAGAACTTTAACTAATGCAGCCTCTGTATATCTTGCAGGTGGTTTAGTTTCATGAAAAGTAGATTCCTTATTAGTAACTTTAAGACATGTTCCAGTTGTTAAGTTTGGGAGAATAATTTCTTGTTGTTCAAGGGATGAACTTGGGTCATCACTGCCCTCGACATAAGCTCTGAAGAATCCTGCGAAATCAATACTTTTCCCGCTAGATTTAAATAATCCATTCCCCACACTAATTTCAGCATTAATCATTGTTAGCCTGGCTTCCGCCATTTGACTTGCTACGGTTCTTTTCCAAATCAAATCGTAAAGAGATAAGTCTCTACCAGTTAGATTAGTTTCCTTTGGTGTTTTAAATACCTCACCTGCCGGCCTAATTGCTTCGTGTGCTTCTTGAGCATTTCTTGCAATTGAATTGAATTGTCTTGGTGAGTTTGATAAATATTCTTTCCCATACATTGAACTGACACATTCTCTAGCAGCTCTTGTGGCTTGTTCGGAAAGATGAACTGAATCAGTCCTCATATATGTTATGAAACCTCTTTCATATAGCCCTTGTGCACATCTCATTGTTTCTCTTGCAGACAAACGAAGCTTCCGGTTTGCTTCTTGTTGCAATGTACTAGTTGTAAATGGAGGGACTGGCTTACGAGTAGATGGTTTTTTTTCAATTTTTGAGACTAACCAATCTTCAGAGGAAAAAGTCTTCAATAAATCATTTACCTTTTCTTCTCCAATTGTTAAAGATTTATTCCCTTGTTTTAAATTGCCGGTCTGTTCATCAAAATCGGAGCCATTAGAAATTCTTTGACCGTTTAAGCTAAATAATTTAGTTTCGAAAGTAACATTATCTTTTACTAGGGAAGCTTTAATCCCCCAGTAAATAGCTTTTTTAAAGGATCTTCTTTCTCTCTCTCTTCTAACAAGAAGTCTTACAGAAACTGATTGAACTCGACCAGCAGATAATCGGGGGGCTACTTTCTTCCAAAGTAAAGGAGATAATTCATATCCAAAAAGCCTGTCTAAAATTCTTCTGGTTTCTTGAGCCTGAACAAGTTCCATATCAATTTCTCTTGTTTGATCCAAAGCTTTATTAATTGCCTTCTTTGTAATTTCATGAAAAACCATTCTCTTAGTGGGTATTTTAGGCTTAAGTATTTGCAGAAGATGCCAGCTAATACTCTCTCCCTCTCTATCTTCATCAGTTGCTAGTAATAGTTGGGTCGCACCTTTCAATGCATCTTTCAGCTCTTTAACAACCTTTTTCTTATCTTTTGGAACTATATAAAGCGGTTCAAAATCTTCCGTTGTGTTAACTCCTATCCTTGACCATTTTTCCTTTTTAACTGAAGCAGGGATTTCGGCAGCTCCTTTTGGAAGATCTCTTACGTGCCCCATTGAGGCAAGGACTTCATAATTAGAAGGCAAAAACTTTCTTATAGTTTTTGCTTTGGTGGGACTTTCAACAATAACAAGTGTGTGATCCAAGGTTTATTTCAAAAATTGGTGTTTTTGTTCAATTAGGGCATATTATGATTATTTGAAGCTTTTGCAAGTAATTTCTTCTGAAAATTTCAAAAATCATACCCACAAATTATAATCAAGTTAAGATTAACTCTTAGACCCTTACAATCAAACATCTAATTTAATCCAATTTAATAAAGTGCCCAACGAAATCTTTACAATTAATCTAAATGCTCGCGCCATTATTCCAGAGGCTTTTATTTTACTAGGTATTGTTGGGACACTTCTTGTAGATTTAGCGGGAGAAAAAACTGCATCAAAATGGGCACCTATAATTTGCTATTTATCAATTGGCAGCTCTCTTCTTAGTTTGGCCTTGCAATGGAGTAATCCAGTGGAAAGTGCATTTCTTGGATCCTTTAATTCTGATAATTTGGCAATCGCATTTAGATCAATAATATCTTTATCAACTTTAATTTCTTTACTTATAAGTTGGCGTTATACAGAACAAAGTGGTAGTCCTATTGGTGAATTTGCGGCGATAGTTCTTTCGGCAACTCTTGGAGCAATGCTTTTGTGTGGATCTACTGACCTTATAAGTGTATTCATATCTCTTGAGACTTTATCAGTAGCGAGCTATTTACTTTCTGGTTATTTAAAGAGAGATCCAAGAAGTTCAGAGGCCGCCTTAAAGTATCTTCTTGTTGGATCCGCTGCTGCTGCAGTCTATTTGTATGGCTCCTCTTTTCTTTATGGTTTAAGTGGTTCAACAAACTTAGCAACAATTGGTTTAGAGATTATCAACAAGCCATCATTCATTACTTCTCTAGCTCTTGTATTTGTATTATCAACTGTTGCATTTAAAATAGCTGCAGTTCCATTTCATCAATGGACTCCCGATGTATATGAAGGATCACCTACACCTGTAGTAGCTTTTTTATCTGTTGGTTCAAAGACAGCGGGGTTTGCATTTGCAATAAGAATATTGAGCACTACTTTCTCTTCATTCGATGAAGAATGGAAACTTTTATTTACTATATTAGCCATATTGAGCATGGCTCTAGGAAATGTTGTAGCCCTTGCTCAAACCTCAATGAAAAGGATGTTAGCTTACAGTTCTATTGGACAAGCAGGATTTGTAATGATAGGAATAGTATCTGGGACTCAAGATGGTTTGTCAGCTGCTGTTTTATATTTAGCTGCATATTTGTTTATGAATTTAGGTGCTTTTGCGTGTGTAATACTTTTCTCTCTGAGAACTGGTTCTGACAGAATTCTTGATTACTCAGGACTATATCAAAAAGATCCTCTCATTACATTAGGCCTAAGCCTCTGTCTTCTTTCTCTTGGTGGTTTACCTCCAATGTTGGGATTTTTTGGAAAGATATATTTATTCTTCGCTGGTTGGGCTAATCATCAATATCTATTGGTAATCGTTGGACTTGTAACTTCTGTTATCTCAATTTATTACTACATTTCAGTGATAAAAATGATGGTAGTTAAAGAGCCGCAGGAAGCTTCTGAAATAGTCAAATCATATCCTGAAATTAATTGGGGAATTGAAGGATTGCCTCCCTTAAGAATTGCACTTTATACTTGCGTAGCGGTAACAGCTCTTGGAGGAATCCTTTCTAACCCTCTTTTTAGATTTGCTAACACAGCAGTTTCAGAAACTCCTTTTTTAAAAGAAATTATTGCAATAACAAACAATATTTCGTAGAAAATTTTCTCAATAAATGTCTAAGAAAGTCGCAACTTTAGAGGGAATATCTAAAACATACGGAAAAGAGGATCTAACTGTTAAAGCCTTAGACAGCATAAACTTAGAAATTCATAAAGGCGATTATTTAGCTGTAATGGGAGCTAGTGGCTCAGGTAAAAGTACAGCAATGAATATTATTGGATGCCTAGATAGACCATCTGAAGGTATTTACAAATTAAATGGCATCCCTGTTGAGAATTTATCTGATGATGAGCTAGCGGAGATACGTAACCAAAAATTAGGCTTCGTTTTTCAACAATTTCATCTTCTTTCAGACGCAACGGCACTTGAGAACGTAATTTTACCGATGATTTACGCTGGTATTGAACCTGAGCAAAGATTAGAGCGAGGTAAGAATGCCTTAAAAAGAGTTGGTCTTTCTGAAAGAATGAATAATCGCCCTAATCAATTATCAGGAGGTCAACAACAAAGAGTAGCTATTGCTAGGGCTATCATCAATAACCCTGCAATATTATTAGCAGACGAACCCACTGGAGCACTTGATTCAAAAACAACTGAAGATGTGTTAGATCTTTTTGATAAACTGCACGAATCTGGGATAACTATAGTTTTAGTTACTCACGAAGATGAAGTTGCAAATCGCGCAAAAAAAATAGCCAAATTCAAAGATGGAAGAATAGTTGAATTAAAAGTTAATTAAATTCAGAACCTTCTAATTACCTTCAATTGAGTTTCATTTTCAATTCTTAAATTTCCATTCGAATCAATATCTTTAATTCTCCATGTATTAGGGCAAAAACCACTAGGTAAAAATCTTTTGGTGAGGAACTTATTTGCAGATTTGATCACATATTCTTTTTTGTTATTACATTCAACTGAATCATGTAAAGCTTTAAGAACTTTGGCTGTCCAAAAATATTGATTAATATTCTTAGTTTGAAGTACTTTTGATAATGAAATACCTTCTGATGGAGTGTAATTTAAAACATTCATGCCAAGACCTATTCTTACATAAATAATTTCCTTGCCTCTAGTTATCACCCTCGGCAAAAATCCAATCAACTTTTTTGAACCAAGGAAAATATCATTTGGCCATTTCAAACAAACATTTATATTCTCTTGTCTAAGCATTTCACATATCTTAATTCCTAAAGACAAATTAAATATTTGGCTTTTAAATTCTTTTGAAAATATTGGGTAAGCTGCACTTAACCAAATCCCTCCTTTTGGGGAAACCCAAGTTTTTGAGTTTTGTCCAAAACCTGAAAACTGTTCTCTTGCTATTATCGCTACCGGCTGGTTCCTCTTTATTTCAGAATATCCAAGCCAGTTTGTCAGCTCATTTTCAGTACTTTTGCATTTTATTTTGTACTGAATTCTCCAACTTGGATATTGGCCCTGAATTTTTTTTAAGTAAAAAACTGTCTTTGAAGCAGATCCAATAACTTTCACAAATTCTTTATTAAAACAACGAGCATCTTTTTGAAGATTAGATTAACTTTAGTCTTAATAAGTAAATTTTACAAATTGGACAAAAAGTATTTGCCAATAGTGAATAGAAGGAATCCACATCAATTAAAAAATTGTCTTGATAATTTTAAAAAATCATGGGAGGACTTAGATAAAATTTCTAAAATCAACAATAACTGGAAGGGGTTAATAGGTTTGGAACTATTTCAAGAATGCAAACCGTTAAATATTGAAAAAAAAATACTTACAATCGCAGTTAATCATCCACAGTGGCGCCAAGCTTTAATCTACAACAAGCATAAATTAAAAGAGAGAATCGAGAAAATTGGAATAACTTTGAATGAAATAAAAATAATACAAAATTATGAAATTAAAAATCAAAATTTTAAAGCTACTAATGCAAAGATAGTTTGGGCTAAGCATCCAAGCAGAATCCATCAAAATAATATGTGCATTTGTACTCTCTGCAATTCCCCAACACCTGAGGGTGAAATCAAAAGATGGGGAAAGTGTTCCTTTTGTTGGAGAAAAATAAACAACTAAATTCTTTATTTAGCTAAAATTAGTATTCCCATTTGCCCCCCCAAAATAGTTCTATATTCAGCTTTTCTAAATCCAACTTCCTTAGCAATTTTTATAAGCTCATTTTTCTTTGGAAAATTTCTAATACTTTTTTCAATATATTCGTACTCTGAACTTAAATTAAAAAGTTTCGAAATGGGCACTACGATAAGTCTCAAATATAATTTCTGAAAAATATTAGATAAAGAATTTTTTTTTGAGTGATTAAAATCCAGAACTCCTGCCCTTCCTTTATCCTTCAAAAGATAAAATACTTTTTTTATTCCTTCTTCAACATTATTTAAATTTCTTAGTCCATAGGACATACAAATCCCATCAAATTTTTTTGAATAACCATTAATTTCTAAAACATCTTTAATTTCCCACTTAATAAATTTATTTTTTTTTTGCTCTGATTTTTTCTTTGCAATATTTAGGATATCCTTGGCGCTGTCAATCCCAGTAATTGAACCCCTTGGAAATACTCTCTCAGAAATTAGAAATGCTAAATCTCCAGTTCCACAGCATAAATCAGCCCAATCTTCACCGCTTAAGGGTTCCAATAAATTAACTAATTTTCTTTTCCATAATTTGTGCAGTCCAAAACTTAATAGATTATTTAGAAAATCATATTTATAAGAAATTTTATTAAATATATTTTTGACTTGTATAGTTTTTTTAAATTTCATTTTTAAATTTAAAGTACTTTCTTTTTGGGATAAATTTAA
This sequence comes from Prochlorococcus sp. AG-402-C22, assembly GCA_003279535.1. Classification (GTDB taxonomy): domain Bacteria; phylum Cyanobacteriota; class Cyanobacteriia; order PCC-6307; family Cyanobiaceae; genus Prochlorococcus_A. The sequence continues at coordinate 12,131 of QCHO01000016.1, read as the reverse complement.
ATTTTTATTCATATGGTCTAATTGGAAGTTTTTTTTCGAGGAGGAAAGTTTTTATTTCTTGTAAAGTAAGTTTCTTATCATGAAGTAATGATGCTAAAAGTGCTGCTGATGCCCTGCCTTCTTTGAAAACATCATAGATGTCTTCTAGAGAGCCTGCTCCTCCCGAAGCAATTACTGGGACGTTAACAATATTGGTAACAGATTCCGTTAAATGCAAATCATAACCATTCTGCGTACCATCACCATCCATTGAAGTTAGCAATATTTCCCCAGCGCCTAATTCCTCAACTTTCTTTGCCCAACTTAATACATCTATTCCAGTATTTTCTCGCCCTCCTTTTACATAAACCTCCCATTCATCAACTTTATTAACTTTTCTTCTGGCATCAATTGCTATCACGATGCATTGAGAACCAAATTCTCTAGAACTTTTTGAAATCAAATCAGGATTTTTAACAGCAGAAGAATTCAAACTCACTTTATCCGCTCCTGCTCTTAAAAGATCATTAATAGAAGAAACAGAATCGATACCGCCACCGACTGTAAAAGGGATTTTTACTGATTTTGCCGTCCTAGAAACAAGATCAACTAATGTATTTCTATTTTCCACGCTTGCTCTGATATCCAAAAATACTAATTCATCTGCGCCTTCATCAGAATACCTACAAGCTAATTCAACAGGATCACCTGAGTCTCTCAAATTAACAAAATTAATACCCTTCACTACTCTGCCATTGGCGACATCTAAACAAGGAATTAAACGAAGAGCTACCATTTTAGTAAAAATTGTCCAAATGCTGTTAGTCTTGCATAATAGCTTCCATTTTACCTCTTATGGCTGAAACAAAATTATTACCCAAAATTGGTAGTAAAATCAAAATTAACATTGACAAAGTAAAAGATAGACTACCAGTGAAATTAATTGATCAAATATCCTCTAATCCTAAAGCCGTGATAACAGGCTATAAAATGACCGACGGCAGGAGTATTGGAATTACTGCAAAATTTCAGAATGGTGAGCAAAACTGGTTTTTCCCAGAAGAAATTGAGAAAGGTTAAAGATTAAAGTGAATGATCCAAAACAACTTTTAGGAATTAAGGGAGCTTCAGAAACATCAAGTATATGGAAACTACGTATACAGTTAATGAAACCAATAACATGGATCCCTTTGATATGGGGAGTTATTTGTGGAGCAGCTGCAAGTGGGAATTTTGAGTGGACATTAAGTAACGTTTTAGCTTCACTAGCGTGCATGTTAATGAGTGGGCCACTTTTGGCTGGTTATACTCAAACCATAAATGACTTTTTTGATAAAGAAATTGATGCAATTAATGAACCAAATAGACCAATACCTTCTGGAAAAATTTCAATTAAAGAGGTGAAAATACAAATTTGGGTATTACTTATTGCAGGCCTAATAGTTGCTTTTCTATTAGATTTATACGCTAAACACAACTTTCCCTCCGTATTATTATTAGCATTAGGAGGATCTTTTGTTAGTTATATATATTCTGCTCCACCTCTAAAATTAAAACAAAATGGTTGGCTTGGAAATTATGCATTAGGCGCATCTTATATAGCTTTACCTTGGTGGGCAGGACAAGCTTTATTTGGAAAACTAACTATTGTAACTGCAATACTAACACTTGCTTATAGTCTTTCTGGACTTGGCATTGCTGTTATTAATGATTTCAAAAGCGTTGAAGGAGACTCAAAGCTAGGATTGAATTCTTTGCCAGTAGTATTTGGAATTAAAAATGCAAGTAGAATAAGTGCAGGACTGATTGACATTTTTCAATTAGCAATGGTTGTAGTATTAGTCATTATTGGCCAACATTTAGCATCTGTAATTTTGGTTTTATTGGTAATTCCACAAATTACATTTCAGGATATGTGGTTGCTGAGAGATCCTCTAAAGTTTGATGTCAAATACCAAGCTAGTGCCCAACCATTCCTTATAACTGGAATGCTAGTTACAGCTTTAGCAATAGGACATAGTTTTTTAGTCGCTTAAAGTGCAAAAGATTAAATCAAGATCTTTTGCTTTAATAATTCCAATATTAATTTTTTCTGGGATATTTTTTTATATTTATAAATTAATATTAACTACATTAAAATTTGATCCATCTAAAAATCAAAACTCACGAGCAACCGAATATTCTTATGTAATATTATCTTCTGAAAATAATATACTAAGCAAATTAAGCCGCAAATTTGAAATAGATAATAGTCAAAACAAAATTCCAATTTTTTTTAAACAATCTTTTATATCTTCTGAGGATAAAAGATTTTATCAACATAAAGGAATAGATTTAAAAAGTATTTCACGTGCCCTTTTTCAAAATATTAGAAGTGGTTTTGTTAAAGAGGGAGGAAGTACGATTACTCAACAAGTTGCTAGATTACTTTTTCTAAATAATGATTTAAGTTTTCAAAGAAAAATCAAAGAAATATTTATATCATTCATCCTTGAATTTAGATATAGCAAAAATCAAATTTTAAAATTGTATTTGAATAATATTTATTTAGGATCAGGAGCGTACGGCGTTAACGAGGCTTCTCAGGTTTATTTTGGGAAACTTATAGAAGAGTTGACCTTATCAGAGATTTCATTAATTGCAGGATTAGCTCCAGCTCCATCAATTTATTCACCTTATGAAAATATAGAATTAGCTATTAAAAATAGAAACAAAGTTCTTGAATCAATGTATCTTGATGGATATATTTCTCTAGCGAATAAGAATAAAGCTATCAAAGAGAAAATAAAATTAAATTATCCTACAGCTGATAATTTTTTAAATGATAAATTACTAATAAATTTTATTCTTGATGAAACAGAAAAAAAAATTGAAAATAAAAAAGATTATAAGTTTTTAATAATTAAATCTTCTATTAATAAAAATTGGCAAGAAACAGCACAAAAAATTTCAAGATATGTTGGACCTAAAGATATTGAATTTGCATTGTTATCAATCGAATCAAACACAGGATTAATAAGGACAATGGTAACTAGTAGAACTCCATTATTTAATGGATATAACAGAGTTACTTCATCTGTAAGACCGCTAGGTTCTACTTTTAAAATAATTCCTTATGCTGCTGCATTAATAGAGGGAACAAAATTAAGCGATAAATTTGAAGATTTACCGAAGTGCTGGGAAAATTATTGCCCAAAAAATTTTTCAGAAGAATATAGAGGTAAAATATCTTTGATTGAATCATTTAAAAGTTCATCCAATATCGTTCCAATATCAATAACAAAAAAAATTGGTTTAAAAAATATTATTAATCTAGCGAATGTATTTGGTTTAGGTTATGAACAAGAGTTTGAAGAATTTCCATCATTAGCTATTGGCTCCTACGGAGATAATCTTTTAAACATTACAAATGCATATTCTGCATTAAATAATAATGGAATAATTAATAGCCCCAGTATCATAGAAAAAATAGAATCATTTAAAAATCAAACTATTTGGAAAAACAAATTTATATCTAAGAAAATATTAGATTTAAAAGTAAACAAAAAAATAAATAAACTTCTTGAAAAATCAGTAAAAGAAGGAACTTCAAAAGCAGCCTTTATAGAAGGAAAGAAAATATATGGAAAAACAGGAACATCTGATGGTAATAAAGATCTTTGGTTTATTGGTTCACTTCATAATCTCACCACTGGAATATGGATAGGTTACGACGATAACAAAGAATCAGAATTATCTAGTGGAAATGCAGCTTATTTATGGAAGAAATTTATAGCTGAAATTTATAAAATCCCAATTAAAAAATAAATTTTATTTTTAAGATTTATAAGAAATAACTGCAGAATAAAATCCGTCACCAGGATAGTCTAAGCTTGGTAAAATTTGCTTTTGGCTAACCAATTTTAAAGCATTGTTTTTTTCAATAAATTTTTCAATCAATAGATTATTTTCATCAGGACAGATAGTACAAGTTGAATAAACTAAAGTTCCATTTTTTTTCAAAAGAGGGGAAATACTATCTAATAGTTTTTCCTGTAATAAAGTTAAGGATTTTATTTTTTCTTTACTCAAAGACCATCTAGAATCTGGATTCCTAGACAGAGTTCCAATCCCAGAACAAGGCGCATCTATCAAAATCTTATCAAAATAAGATATAAACTTAGAATTCAGTTCAATCAAACTCGTTGCATCAGCCTTGAGGATATTTACAGATTTTAAATTTAACCTGTCTAAATTTGATTGAAGTATTTTCAATCTTTTTGCTGATCTATCTACAGCCAGGATTTCAGCACTATCATTTGCTAATTCTGCTAAGTGGGTAGACTTACTTCCTGGGGCTGCACAAGCATCTAAAATCTTTTCACCTTTTTTTGGATTTAAAAGAGGTGCTACCCACTGAGAGGATCTATCTTGAATTGTCCAGAGTCCATCACTATATCCTGGTAAATTTTTAATAGACCTTGGATTAGATTTTAAAGTAATTCCATTATTTAATTCATTAATAATTTCAGCATCAATTTTATTTTCATGAAGAACTTTCAAAAATTCATATAAATCAGTTTTTAATTGGTTAATTCTCAAATCAATTGAAGGTTTTTTATTGAATGCCTTGACGATATTTTCACCCTTGCTATTACCTACCCATTTATAAAGATCGTTCACAAGCCATAATGGCAATGATTCAAAATAAGAAATTCTTTCTTTTCTATCAGAAGATATTTCTGGAAAAATTTCTTGTTCTAATTTTCTTGATGCATTTCTTAATATCGCATTTACAGTTCCTGCTAAACCCTTTAAATCTGTTTTTTTAGCTACTTCTACAGTGGTAGAAATAGCTGCAGGAAATGGAATTTTATCCATTTTCAATAGTTGATATAAACCTATATGTAAAAGCCATCTTAATTTTGGAGGCTGTTTTTTATGCGTAATTTTTGATGTATGATCCGTCCAAAGATCAAGAAATTTTCTATACCTTATACATCCAAAAGATAATTCTGTAATAAAAGCTATATCAAGAGGATTAAATTGATAATTTCTTAAAACCTTTTCAAGGGCATGATCAGAAAAATCACCATGACTAACTTTTAATAAAATTTCCCAAGCTGCTTTTCTTTGTAAATATCCTATGCTCAAAATATAAATTATTTTTAAAGATAACTTTAATATACAAAAAATTCAAAAATTTAAACTACTTTTTCAACTGAAGAATTGAACCAAATAAAACCTAAGATAGAAATCAGTGTCAGATTAAATCCTAAAAAAAGAAAGATATTTAAAGAATGAATTCTTTCCCGAAAAAATAATTTTTTCTCTTCTTGAAACTTCATTAATAAAATAAAAACCTAATCAGGAATTCAAACGGCAACCTATATTGATAGATCCTGCATCAAGCATTCTTCCTATTTTTATTGCTATTGATTCCTCCAACCTTGTGAAATTAGATTGATGAGTAGTTATCCAATCTAACTCTGAAAAAGTGATAATTCCAGTCAGATTACTTTTTAAAAAAAGAATTCCAATATTCATTTTTAGCTTTATATTTTTTTTAATTTAACACCGGCCTGTAATATTTCGTAATAATATAATATTCTTTTAATTTTTCAAAAGTAAGAGTGATTATTAGTCTTAAATTATTGAATATCTCTTAAAAATTTATCGGCAGTTCTTAAATGATTACTTAATTTTTCATCTGACATTTTGTCAAGATTTCTCGTTAACATAGCCAGTCGATATTGCTTTCTAAAAAAGCTTTCATTATCTTTAATAAATTTCCAAAATAAGCCATCCCATATTGAACACCAAGGTCCACTTTTAAAATTTGACATTTTTTTTACATAATTAGAGCTTGATATATATGGTTTAGTTGAGAAAATACCTCCGTCACTAAACTGACTCATTCCATAAACATTAGGAACCATCACCCAATCATAAGAATCAATAAACATTTCCATAAACCATTTATAAACTTGATTGGGGTGAATTCTACATAGAAGCATAAAGTTCCCAATAATCATTAGCCTCTCAATATGGTGACAATAACCAAACTTAATAATATTTTTTATAACAATATCTACTGGTTCAATTCCTGTATTTCCTTTATAAAAACATTCTGGAATTGGTTTATTTTCAAAATTCCAAAAATTACTGTTTCTCATCTTTGTTCCATACTTCTTATACACAAGGGAAATAAATTCTCTCCATCCAATAATTTGACGAATAAAACCCTCTAACGAGTTAATGGGAACATTATTATTTTTGGCAAAAAGTAATGCTTTATTTACAACTTCATCTGGAGTCAATAAACCACTATTTAAAAGAGGAGAAAGTAAACTATGCCATAAAAAAGAATTTTCTTTAGAAATAGCATCTTCATAATCTCCAAATAAAAAAAATCTATTTTTAAAAAAATCATTTAACCATACATCTGCCTCATCAAAATTAGTTGGATATAAAAAGTTATTACTTTCTCCAATAAACTCAATATCAAAATTGGCTAATGACTCTTCGGCATGAACTACAAAGTTATTCTTTGGTAATTTAGGTATATCAGGTATAGATATTTTTTTAGGTAATTTTTTTCTATTCATCTCATCGAAGCTCCATTTGCCGCCTTCAGGTGTATCATCAGCATTAACTAATATCTTTTGGCTCTTTCTTTGATTCTCATAAAATCTCCCCATAAGAGGTTTTTTTGTATTTGATGCAAATAACTCTTTTAAATCTTCACTGCTCATAAACATAGGGGAAGGTAAAACATTTAAATCTAAATTATTACTTTCAACAAAATTATTAATCCTCTTCATTATTAAAAAATCATGCGGGTCAATGATATTTATTTTCTGATATTTATCTTTTATAAAATCTGATAAATAGTCAACCGTAGAAATATTATTCTTGTTTTCGATATATAAAACTTTAAAGCCAGATGTTTCTAAATATTTTTTATAAGCGAGCATAGATGCTCTATGAAAAACTAACTTGTTTTTATGGTTAATTAATTTATGAAATTTATCATTTCCAAAAAATAATGAGTCTTCCAAAATTAAAATTTCACAATTTATTTTTAAGATTGGATTTTCTCTAAAAAGTTGATTAGGGAAAATAATTGATACTTGTTTCATATTTGGGACTTCCTCTTACTACATCTTTTTGAACAGTAGATAACATCATCCCAACAGTTTTTCCATTTTTTACGCCACTCGAAAGGCCTATTGCAAACAGGACAAGTTTTAGTAGAAAGATTTTTCAAAATTTATAATTTTCTTTTATGAGTAGATTTAAATCTAGTTGAATCTTTAAGCGCCATATGTTTTGTATTTCTTCCCGAAACTCTCTTTCTCCAGACTTTGAAGGATTTAGGTTTAAGATTTTGACGCATAATTTTTATCGCATCTTCCTCTTTTAAACCAAATTGATACTCAATAGCTTCAAAGGGTGTTCTATCTTCCCAACACATTTCTATAATTCTGTCTATGTCGATTTTTTCCATATTTATTGTTCACATTGAGAGGTACAAATTTTTTCAATATCAGATCGACCAGTAATTTGAAGCCTATATTTTGCCCAATATCTGTAAACCAGCCTTAATATGGGAGATAAGAATTTAATCTTCAAAGGATAATAAACCCAACCCAAACCAACTAATTCATAAGAATATGCAAGTACGTCTAGTCCCCTTATAATTTCACCATTTTCATTAATCCCATGCAGGTTAGACATGGCTTCTGAATATGAGATTTCATTAAATAGACTTTGATCATAATCTTTACTGTTAATATCTATAAACGAAATTTGATTTGAGATATCTCTTTTTTTTATAAAATTCGTTTCTCTCAAACATAATGGACATCCACCATCGAATAAAAAGGTTAATTTATTTTTCATATTTTTATATAAATATAGAATTTAAATAACTTTTTTGTGGGAGATAAAAAAATAAACTTATTTAATACTAAGAAACTTATTACATTAGAAGCTTTATAAAGCCTTAATAATTACCAGTTCTAATTTAATGAAATTGTATTATCTTATTTATTAATAGGCCATTGATTAAGGGATACATCAATGGTTTAAAACTTTTTTTGATTATTCATCTAAAAGATGAACTCCTTCTCCTACATCAGGCGTAAATTTACAATATTTTTCAAAAACGAGTCCAACTCCTCTCATTTTTTCTCCTAATTCATCTTTAAATTTAATCCATTCTTCAGATTCTCTTTCAGGCAAATTCCATCCTTGTTTTTCTACCATGCTAGTGATAACTGTATAGTCCCATTCTATGTATGCCATTTAGTTAATTCAAACTACTCAAATATTATAAACCAAGAGATTTAATAGGTAATCAAGATTTTTTGAATATAATTTTAAAAAGTTCGAAAAAATTATAAATGTCAATTTTGCCAAGAAGATTAGAGCGAATCAAAAGTGTTTTAAATTGCAGAATGCAAAACTTGACTGTTTTAATTGAAGATGTCAATAAACCGCATAATCTATCCGCAATATTAAGAACCTGTGATGCAGCTGGAGTTTTCGAAGCAAATTTTATTAGCAAAACGAATGCCGTTAAGACTTTTAATAGTACTGCTCAAGGTAGTCAGAAATGGGTGAGGCTAAATAATCATGAAAAAACTATCATGGCAATATCTGATTTAAAAAATAAGGGTTTTAAATTATATGGAACAACTCTGAATAGTGAGTCAGCCGATTATAGGAATTTTGATTATTGTCAAAATACATGTTTTGTTTTGGGAGCAGAAAAATGGGGATTAAGTAATGAACTTATATCAATGGTTGATCAATCAATTTTCATACCTATGAGAGGTATGGTTCAATCCTTGAATGTTTCGGTTGCTGCTTCTATATTATTATTTGAAGCTATTCGTCAAAGAAAAGATAAAGGTATATTGCCTACTAGTGGTGAAGGTTTAAATATAGATGAATATCATAAAACATTGTTTGAGTGGTGTTACCCAGAATTGGCTTTGATTTATAAAAAGTCAGCAAAAGAATATCCAAAGTTAAATGATCAAGGAGAATTTGATCCTATCGAAAATAACTAAATTTATTCAGACTTTTGACTATCAAAAATTTCTTCGAGATCCTCACCTATAAAAGAAAGACCTAAAACTAAAAAAAACATTGCAAAACCAGGGAATAAAGCCGTCCACCATATACCTGTAGGTAAAGCTGAAAGAGCAAGATTTAGATCACTTCCCCACTCTGGGACATCTGCGGGAACACCAAGTCCTAAAAATCCTAAACTTCCTAATACCAGAACAGCATCAGCTGCATTCAAGGTAAGAAGAATAGGCAAAGGAGTGATTACATTTGGGAGAATATATTTAAAAATAATTGTCTTAACATCAGCTCCTGAAACTTGAGCTGCCTCAACGTAAGTTTCAGTTTTGACCAAGATTGTCTGATTTCTAATTAATCTATAATATTGAGGAGAGTAAACAATACACAATGCTATAGCAGCGTTGAGGATACCCTTACCTAATACAAAAGCTACAACTACTGAAAGCAAAATTACAGGTACTGAAAAAATAGTATCCATTATAAGTGACAAGCATTTATCAAAAAAACCTCCAAAGTACCCACTTAATAATCCCAATGGCAAACCCAAACTTAATGAAAAAAGAATAGCCAAGAAAACAACCTCTATTGCTAAGGAAGAACCTTGCAAAGTTCTTAAACAAACATCTCTACCTAATCTATCTGTACCACAGAAATGATTGATCGAAGGAGGGGAAAAGATATCATTGCTTAACATTGAAAATGAATAACCGAAATAATTATTAATCTCTAAAAATTTCATAATTAAAGAGACAAGAAGATAAAAAAGTACAATTAAAAATCCAGCTTTTCTAATATTTGCGCCGACTCGATTAGATGAATTAATATTCAAAATCTTTTTATTTACATATATGAATGAAATATACCCAATTCTTTGAAAAAAAATAGCTATTGATTTTAAATTTGAAAAAATTACTGATTTAATTTCAGGACTGCCATAAAAGCTTCTTGGGGGACTTCAACTTTACCCATTGCTTTCATCCTCTTTTTACCTTTGGCTTGTTTCTTTAAAAGTTTCTTTTTCCTAGAAATATCTCCTCCATAACATTTGGATAAGACATCTTTTCGCAGAGCACTTATACTTTCGCTTGCAATAATTCGGCTACCGATTGATGCTTGAATAGGTATTTTAAATTGTTGTTTTGGAATAAGTTCTTTTAATTTTTCAACTAAACTCCTGCCAATTCCATAAGCCTTATCTTTATGAACAATAGAAGTTAATGGATCTGCTCTTTCTGAATTTATTAGAACATCTAATCTAACAAGGTCATTCTTTCTGTAGCCAATTAAGTGGTATTCCATTGATGCATAACCTTGAGTCCTACTTTTCATTTGATCAAAGAAATCTGTAACTACTTCTGCTAATGGAATTTCATAAATCAAAGTAACTCGATCAGTTGTTATGTATTTCATGTCTATAAATACTCCCCTTCTTTCCTGACATAAACCCATTAATGTTCCATTAAATTCATTGGGAGCATAAATTTCCATTTTCACATAAGGCTCTTCTATTGATTCTCTAAGTTGTGGATCAGGAATTGTGGAAGGATTATCAATAAAGATATGTTCCTGCTGATTTAAATTAACCTTATAGATAACTGATGGTGCCGTTACGATTAGATCCAAGTCATATTCTCTTTCTAATCTTTCTTGAACAATCTCCATATGAAGAAGTCCTAGGAATCCGCACCTAAATCCGAAGCCCATTGCGCTACTGGTTTCGGGCTCATATTTTAAAGCTGCATCAGATAATTGTAATTTTTCAAGAGATACTCTTAAATCTGGAAATTGATCAGCATCAGTAGGGAATAAGCCACAAAAAACCATAGGATTTGCTGTCTTATAACCAGGTAAAGGATCATTTGCAGGTGAATTTAAAAGAGTAATCGTATCTCCAACTCTCGCATCAGCAACTGATTTTATAGATGCAGCTAAATAACCAACTTCTCCTGCATGTAATTCATCAACTTGCTGCTGATCAGGTGCCATTATTCCTATTTCATCCAGTTCGTAATTTTTTTTACTAGCCATTAATAATATCTTTTCTCTTTTATTAAGAGACCCAGATATCACCCTGAAGTAAACAATTACTCCTCTGTAGGGATCATAATAAGAATCAAAAATTAGTGCCTTTGTGGGTAGTTTTATTTCATCTTGAGGTGGAGGTATTCTCCTAACAATAGCTTCCAAAATATCTTTAATACCAACTCCAGTTTTTGCTGAACAATTTATTGCATTAGATGTATCAAGTCCAATAATTTCCTCTATTTCTTGTTTTATTTTTTCAGCATCAGCACCTGGCAAATCAACTTTATTTAAAACAGGAATTATTTCAAGATTATTTTCTAAGGCAAGATAAACATTAGCTAATGTTTGAGCTTCAACTCCTTGACTTGCATCAACAACGAGTAAAGCGCCTTCACAAGCCTGAAGAGATCTACTAACCTCATAAGAAAAATCAACATGTCCTGGGGTATCTATTAAGTTTAAAACATATTCTTGAGAATCTTCAGCTTTATATTTCATCCTCGCGGCCTGTAACTTAATAGTAATTCCTCTCTCTCTCTCAAGATCCATACTGTCCAAAAATTGTTCTTGCATATCCCTTTGCTGCACAGTACCAGTATCTTGGAGTAACCTATCTGCAAGGGTAGATTTACCATGGTCAATATGAGCTATTATGCAGAAATTTCTTATTTTTGAAACAGATATATCAGTCATTTAGAAAGAAAATTCTCCTCTTATTACATCTTGATTAATATTAGCTAATTAGAATTATGGATGGAAACCAAAAATCGAATTATTTCTTTTTTTGATGTCTTTTATAAAGGTACTATCATTTTCAGAGGGCGATAGTTCTGGATAAATTAAGTCATTTATTTTTTTCTGAAGATTATGCTTGTCTTCTAAAAATAAAACAGATTTTTCCAGAACCTCAATCATAATTGAAACCGCAGTACTTGCTCCGGGAGAAGCTCCCAGCAAAGCAGATAATGATCCATCAGATGAATTCACAATCTCCGTTCCAAATTTCAAGGAACCGCCAGCTTCAGTTTTTTTAATTATTTGAACTCTTT
>QCHO01000015.1 GCA_003279535.1 Prochlorococcus sp. AG-402-C22 | reverse complement strand
CTAACAACAGAATTTATGTTGGTTGGTTCGGAGTCTTAATGATCCCATGCCTACTTACAGCAGCGGCTTGCTTCATCGTTGCATTCATCGCAGCACCACCAGTAGACATCGACGGAATTAGAGAGCCAGTTGCTGGTTCATTCCTATACGGAAACAACATCATCTCAGGTGCAGTTGTTCCTTCATCTAACGCTATTGGTCTACACTTCTACCCAATTTGGGAAGCAGCTACTGTAGATGAGTGGTTATATAACGGTGGTCCTTACCAGCTTGTAATTTTCCACTTCCTAATTGGTATCTCAGCATACATGGGAAGACAGTGGGAGCTTTCATACCGTTTAGGTATGCGTCCTTGGATCTGTGTTGCATATTCTGCACCAGTTTCAGCAGCTTTCGCAGTATTTCTTGTATACCCATTCGGTCAAGGTTCATTCTCTGACGGAATGCCTCTAGGTATCTCTGGAACATTCAACTTCATGTTTGTTTTCCAAGCAGAGCACAACATTCTTATGCACCCATTCCATATGGCTGGTGTTGCTGGTATGTTCGGAGGATCTTTATTCTCAGCTATGCACGGTTCACTTGTTACTTCATCTCTAATTAGAGAAACAACTGAGACAGAGTCTCAGAACTATGGTTACAAGTTCGGACAAGAAGAAGAAACATATAACATCGTTGCAGCTCATGGCTACTTCGGTCGTTTGATCTTCCAATATGCAAGTTTCAACAACAGCAGAAGTCTTCACTTCTTCCTAGCTGTATTCCCAGTTGTTTGTGTATGGTTAACTTCAATGGGTATCTGTACAATGGCATTCAACCTTAACGGTTTCAACTTCAACCAATCAGTTGTTGATGCGAACGGTAAGATTGTTCCTACATGGGGTGACGTTCTTAACAGAGCAAACCTAGGTATGGAAGTAATGCACGAGCGTAACGCTCACAACTTCCCACTTGATCTAGCAGCAGCTGAGTCTACAACAGTAGCTCTTTCAGCTCCAGCTATCGGTTAAGCTTAAAGTTCTTAAATTTACTAGCCCCCATTATTGGGGGCTTTTTTTTGTTTAATTTTCAATTGGTTTCATATAATATTTATATATAAATAAAACTTTTTATATTTCTATGAGTAGTAGTTTTGGAAAAATTTTTCGTGTTAGTACTTTTGGAGAATCACATGGTGGTGCAGTAGGGGTAATCCTTGATGGGTGCCCACCAAAATTAAATATAGATATAAAGCTTATACAAAATGAATTGGATAGACGTAGACCTGGACAAAGTGATATTACTACGCCCCGAAATGAAGAAGACAAAATTGAAATATTAAGTGGATTAAAGGAAGGTTTAACACTTGGAACACCAATAGCGATGTTGGTTAGAAACAAGGATCAAAGACCAAGAGATTATGATAATTTAGAGCAAGTATTTAGGCCATCGCATGCAGATGGAACATATCATCTGAAATACGGAATTCAGGCTGGTTCAGGAGGGGGAAGAGCCTCTGCAAGAGAAACAATAGGAAGAGTAGCTGCTGGTGCTGTAGCAAAACAATTATTAAAAAACCTCTGTAATACTGAAATACTATCTTGGGTAAAGCGTATACATGATATTGATTCTGATATAAATAAAGAGAAGATTTCTCTTAAAAAAATAGATTCTAATATTGTTAGGTGTCCTGATGAAAAGGTATCAGCAGAAATGATAGAGAGAATTAAGGAATTAAAGCGTCAAGGAGACTCTTGTGGCGGTGTTATTGAATGTCTTGTAAAAAATGTTCCGTCTGGTCTTGGGATGCCTGTTTTTGATAAATTAGAAGCTGATTTAGCGAAGGCTTTGATGTCTTTGCCAGCCACGAAAGGCTTTGAAATAGGTTCAGGTTTCTCTGGAACTTATTTAAAAGGAAGCGAACATAATGATGCCTTCATTAAGTCTGATGATATTAGAAAGTTAAGAACAACATCTAACAATTCAGGAGGTATACAGGGAGGAATAAGTAATGGCGAAAATATTGAGATGAAGATAGCTTTTAAACCTACTGCAACCATTGGTAAAGAACAGAAAACAGTAAATGCTGAAGGGAAAGAAGTATTGATGAAAGCAAAAGGTAGACATGATCCATGCGTTCTCCCAAGAGCAGTTCCCATGGTTGATGCTATGGTCGCTTTGGTACTGGCTGATCATCTGCTTCTAAATAATGCTCAATGTGGATTAACAAGTAATTAATAGTTTTGTTAGATAAGTTATATTTATTCTTGATTTAATTATTTTTGAGCCATTCAAATATTTTTTGATCAAATTTTTGATTTTTGATTCCTTTATCTCCAATTACGATTGCTTTGTATCCTAAAGATTTATAAGTTTTTAAATCATTGATAGATAGTCCTCCAGCCGCAATGAAATCAATATTTTTGTAATTATTTATATTTATGGAATTATCTTTACTTTTTATTGGATAAATTTTGACAATGTTGCAATTAAAATTGATTGCTTCATTAAGATCTTTTAAATATTTAATCCCAGGAATTAATAAATAATTTTTTGACTTAGCATAATTAAAAAGATTTTTATCCCAAAATTTCATCATAGAAAAATTTAATCCAATTTTTAAAGAATCTTCTATTGATTTTTTGTTAACTATGGAGGCAGAGCCTAAATTAATTCTTGGATATTTGATTTTGATATCGGATACAAAATCTATCCAATTTTTATTTTTAGACCAACATATTTCAATATTTTTTAAACCTAAATTTACTAAGATCTCAAATTCTTCAAAAAATATATTCCTCATAGAGGTATTTGAGTAAATATTATCTTCAAGTTTTATAAGTAAAAAAAAAGATTCTTTTTTCAGTAAGTCCGAAAAAGAATCTTTTTGCTTGTTCATTAAAATATTTTAATTTTAAATTTAGATATAGTTTGCAACTTTAACTTCTGACCTATTAAGTAAATCTTGAATGTCTTCAGTATCTATAGTTTCTCTTTCGATAAGCATTTGTGCCATTTCGTCAAGAACAGATCTATTATCTATTAGAACTTTTGTGGCTCTCTTGTGAGCAATATCAACAAGCTGTGAAACCTCAACATCAATTGTTGCTGCAGTGTCTTCGGAAAAGTCTCTCGTAGAAGTCATATCTCTTCCTAGAAACATTCCGCCTTGAGATTGCCCTAAAGCGACAGGACCTATTTTGTCACTCATGCCAAATTTGGTAATCATTTGTCTTGCTACATTAGCAACTTGCTGTAAATCATTTGAAGCTCCAGTGGTAACTTCTTCTTCTCCATAGACTATTTCTTCAGCAACTCTTCCACCAAGAGCTACAGCCATTTGATTTTGAAGGTAAGAACGAGAATACAAACCTGATTCCATCCTTTCTTCGCTTGGAGTAAAAAAGGTTAGGCCTCCAGCTTGACCTCTAGGGATTATTGAAACTTTTGCTACAGGATCGTAATCAGGCATTAATGCTCCTACAAGGGCATGACCGGCTTCATGATAAGCAACTAATTCTTTTTTCTTATCACTAATGACTCTGTCTTTCTTTTCTGGTCCAGCCATAACTCTTTCAATAGCATCGCCTACTTCGTCATTACTTACTTTATCTAGATCTTTTCTAGCTGCTAATATTGCTGCTTCATTTAACAAATTAGCTAAATCAGCACCAGTGAACCCTGGAGTTCTTCTAGCGACTTTATCTAGATCAACATCTTTTGAAAGGGTTTTATCTTTAGCATGAACATTTAGTATTTGCAATCTTCCAGCATAATCAGGCCTATCAACAGTTACCTGTCTATCGAATCTTCCAGGACGCATTAAGGCAGAATCAAGTACATCAGGTCTGTTAGTAGCAGCAACTATTATGATTCCAGAATTACCTTCGAAACCATCCATTTCGGTGAGGAGTTGGTTTAATGTTTGTTCTCTTTCATCATTTCCTCCACCCATACCTGCACCTCGTTGTCTTCCAACAGCATCGATTTCATCTATAAAAACAATGCAAGGCGCGTTCTTTTTGGCTTGTTCAAAAAGGTCTCTAACTCTGCTAGCACCAACACCTACAAACATCTCAACAAATTCTGAACCTGATATAGAGAAAAAGGGAACACCTGCCTCACCAGCAACAGCTTTAGCTAATAAAGTTTTTCCGGTACCAGGAGGACCAACAAGAAGTACACCTTTTGGAATTTTTGCCCCGACTGCTGTAAATCTATCTGGACTCTTAAGAAAATCTACAACTTCAGTTAATTCTAATTTTGCACCCTCAACACCAGCTACATCAGAAAATGTTACTTGGGTAGATGGTTCCATTTGAAGTCTCGCTTTGCTCTTACCAAAACTCATAGCAGGGTTACCACCACCAGCATTGCCGCTTTGAGATCTTCTGAAAAGAAAAAATAGTCCTCCAATTAGGAGTACTGGAAAAATTAAGCTACTTATAGCTTGTTGCCATGGATTAGCTAATTTTGTTGGTGTTACTGCAATATCAACATTGTTCTCAGTAAGTATTTTTAATAAATCTTTGTCAGGGGCTAAATTAACCTCTGATCTACTTCCATCATTTTCTACAACTTGAGCAGTAGCATTGTCTGGAGAAATTAAGACTCTACTTATTTCTTTATCTTGAACAGCCTCTATAAAATCACTATACCTTAAGGTCTTTGTTGCATTATCAGTACTAGGTTTATCAAAAACAGAGGTACCAATGAAAATTACAGTAATAACAGCTAGGACATAAAGTCCTACATTTCTCCAGCGTTTGTTCACGATAAATAATCTTTAATAAATCTATAATACTAATAATAAAACAATATTAAGACCTTCTTAGAACATCCACTACACTTTTGAATGCAAACCATTCTGGAATAGGTTCTCCATTCCTCAATTTCCTTCTAAATTCTGTACCACTAAGCTTCATAACTTGATAGTTAAATTCCTTAGCTTCTTCAGCCGTAATATATCCTTTCTCCTCGGTATAAACTAAATTTTTAGAAGGAACAGTTTGCATCATTAACTCGCTTGCACATTTATTTGCAAAATTTTGAGCATCGTAGGGACCATAAAAATCTTCACCAGTTGATGATGATTTACAACCTGCCATATCTCTACCAATAATAAAATGTGTGCAGCCATAATTCCTTCTAATAATCATATGTTGCAGAGCCTCTCTTGGCCCTGCCATATGCATTGAATAAGGTAAAAACGCCCATCTTATTCTTGAATCAGATATTTCTTCTTCCAATTCTTTATAGGTCAAATATCGAACTTTTCCAGGGATATCATCTTGTTGTGTTGGCCCACAAGTTGGATGTACTAAAACAACTGAATTAGGAGATACATTATCTGAAAGTAAGGCATTGGTAAATAATTCATAATGTGCTCTATGAATTGGATTTCTGCATTGAAATGCTACAACATCATAATTTGAAGGAAGTGTAGCTCTAACTTCCGCAGGGGTTTTGCAGGGAAATTCTCTAAATGGTAGCTCGAGACCATGAATTCTTCCACCTATATAGAATCTTCCTCTCTCATTAAAGATCATCTTCACAGCAGGATGATCTAAAGAATTAGTGCCATAACATAGTTCAGCCTCTAAAGATTTATCAGGCTCCCATTTAGAATTAACTTCTAAAACTGCTATTTTTTGTTTTTTATAGGTAAGTAAGATTGTTTCTCCAGCTTTTACTTCTTCGTTATTTGAATCAAATACAATCGGTAAGCCAAAAAGCAAACCGCTTGAATCTCTATTATTTTTAATTACCGATTTGTAGTTATTTTCATCCATAAAGCCTTCCAATGGAGAAAAAGCACCCACCATCAAAAGTTCTACATCGCATGCATTTCTCTCGCTGCATTCAAACTCATAAGTAACTTTAGAGATTAGATCATTTTTAAGTTCTTTATCTTTAATGATTAAATTTTTTAGTTCCCCGCCATAAGGAGGTATTAGTCCATTTTGGCCTTTTTTTGTTTTTTGTTGTAATTCCATTTTTAAATTTATAAAGAAAAATTTTGAAAAAAAAAGAGGGGTTAAACCCCCTTTTATTTCTTAATAAGGATTTATGCCTTTCTTCCGTATAGCTCTCCTATTATTTTTACATCAAGTGGATCTTTCGAACCCATATCTGTATCTGAAGGTTGAATAGCTTCAAAAGTGCCAGCAAATTCGTCTGTGTCAGAATCTACATTATTGATTGAAAGAGTAATAACTCCCGTACCATTTACATCAACTTTAATATTCTCTTTGGCAAGTTCTTCGTCATCCCCTCCTAATGCTACTAAACCTTGAGCATATTCAACACCAGTATTCTTGGCTCTTGCTTTAGGATCTAAAAAATCACCTGTTCTGTAGTTTGGTGTAAATGTTGAACCATTAACCTCAGTGCCTGGTTCAATAGATGAGGGTAAATCAGCTGTAAGGTCTTTTGCTGAGAATGCAAATGGAACTTCTAAACCACCAGGAGTTAAGACAGTAATAAGTTGAAAATCGATACCACCTTTTTCTGTGAAAGTTCCTGAGTCTATATCTCCATAAACTTCTGTAACTGTTGTGTTATTTCTTGGACTAATAATTTTTGTAGAAACAAATTCCGCAGCTTTTCTTTTGGTCCCTGGAACTTTTACATAAACTTCAGTTGGATGCATGCATATTCCTTTTAGGCTATCTCCATTACCTAAGGATATTGATCCAACAAGAGATGAGTCTAATGCTGGACAATCATTAGCTTTACCTGTATTAACAACATCTGTAAATTGTGCATTTCCTCTTTCAGAAAAAGCAAATGTTTTAACGGGTACGAAAGCAAAAGTTATACAAATTGAAATAACAAAAGCTAAGAACGAACGAATTCTCATAATTAAAGTAGCAGTAAAGTTCTGTGACAAATGATTAAAGGTAACCTAAATAGTTCAGTACGGATATTACAAGGGAAAGGACCATAAAAGTTAGCACTTTCAAATCCTCGAAACAACCCGTAGCTTTTTAAATTTTTAAAAACTGGGATTATTGTAAGCTATCACATAATTTTTAATGATTAAGATTACAAAAAAATACAAATTAAAATTTTTTTTTATTTTTTAACTGTAATAATTTGAGTTATTAATTTATTTGCTAAATCAATTTTTGATGTTTTTTTTATGTAGTGTTCCATATTTTGTTTATCGAATAGCCAACCTTCATTATGTGCTAAAAACCCAAATCCCTGTCCTGGAAGATCAATTGGATTCGCGAATAGATAATCACACCCTTTTTGAATAATCTTTTCTTTAATTGCTTTTCTTGCTTCTTCAATAGATCCTGTAAAAGCGCAAAAGCCCACAAAAATTTGGTTATCTTTTTTTGATTTACTAACTGTTTTTAAAATATCTGGGACTAGCTCAAAATTTTTATTTAAATGTTCATTAATTTTATTTTTGGAAATTTTAGCTGAAGTATCAGAGGTAATCTTGAAATCAGATACTGCTGCATTCATGAAAAAATAATCACAATTTGAAATTTCATTCCTAAGTGCCATAATTAAATCTACACTAGTATTTATTTCATATCTTTTAATTCCATCAGTGAGATCTTTATCGATTTGCAGAGGACCATGGACATACTTTACTTGTGCTCCTCTGAACCTTGCTACTTGAGAAAGAAGTAAACCCATAGCTCCAGAACTTTTGTTAGTAATATGTCTTGCTGCGTCAATTTTTTCTGAGGTACAACCTCCAGTTATTAAAATTTCTTTATTGAGTAAATCTTTCCGATAAATATTTTGATTATTTGAAGTTATAAATTCAAGAGCTAATTGAATTAGATCATTTGGAGGTATCTTACCGATACCAATAGCATCACATGCTAAGAGACCTTCACTTGGGTGCAAAGACAAAACATTGTCGTAATTCTTTAAATTCTCATAATTTTTTTGGACGGCTTTATTAAGCCACATTTGTGTATTCATTGCTGGTGCAACAATAATGGGCTTAATGTTTGCTATTAAAATACTTGGAATTAATCCCTCTGCATTTCCAGTGACCCATTTTGATAATGTTGTTGCTGTTAGAGGGGCAATGATTAAAATATCAGCCCAATTATTTAGTTCTATATGAAGAGGTGTTGATTGACTATTTGACCATTGATCATTTTCTAGAATGCATGGGTTTCTACTTAAGATAGAAAGTGAAAGTGGCTTTATTAATTTTTCTGCATTTTTAGATAAAACGCACTTTATTTCATAATTTTCTTTCGCTAATTGGCTAACTAATAACGGAATTCTTACAGCTGCAATACTTCCCGTTATTAGTAAAAGAACCTTTATTTTGGAGTCAGTACTTTTAGTTTTCATCGAAAGGTTCCTGATCGAGGAGATGGGTATAGTCAGTTGTTAATTCTGGTCTGTTGATTGCAAGGGCTCTCAGTAAGTGCCAGTCTTTTAAGCCATCAAATGGTGTCGTGTATTCATCTTCTTCTAGCCTTTTTGCGAGCTGAAGGGTCATTTCTTCATCAAAAGAATTTACTAGTTCTTCACTTATTTTATTTTCAGAAATAAATTCCATATTGAATAAGGCCAATACATCCTAATAATAGAGCCTCAAGTAATTATTTAAAATTAAAGTATTAACTATATATTTTCAAGGATACAAAATTTTTTAAAGGCATTATCTTTTTGAAGTGTTATTGAGCAATTTATCTTCATTTTCAGTCATAGATATAATAATTCTCGTTATAAAAAAAATTCTTTCTTAAAATATATCTATAAAAATATTAATCATGTCTCAAACTAAGAGAGAGCAAGTCATTAGTCACTTACGCTATTTAAGGCAAGAACTAAGAGAAATGCATTTAGATATAAATCAAGATGGTCTCTTCCCTGAACCAGGCGAGCTAAGAGGAATGATGGCTCAGATGGAGGCTTTACTTGAATTAGTAGAGGGAAACACTAGAATTCAATCAAACTCTGAAGCAGCTTAGTTGAAATCAACATGGTTTTTAGACCTCAAAACACAAATTTTCAACTAAAGATTGTAGAAAATATTCAAACACTAAGTATTTGGGCTAATAATCCATGGCGAAGATATTCAATATCTTTAATTATCCTTTTAATTGGTTACTTTTTAGGAAGTTCTCTTGGTATGGTAAGTGCCGTTGTGGAACTCATGGATCCGGTAGCCGCCTTTCTATCAGTTGTTTTTATTGAGATTTTGATAGTTCTTAGAAGAAATTTTCGATTTGAAAAGAAAAAGAAATTTTTAGTACTTTTGTTAGATTCTTTAAGATTAGGATTATTTTATGGATTCTTTACTGAAAGTCTTAAGTTACTCTAGATTTATTTGTTATGTTTCTGTAAAAGATAAAGTAAAGCCATTCTTATTGGGATACCATTTGCAACCTGTTTGTTGATTAAGCAATTCGGATATTCGTCTACTACTTTACTACTGATTTCAATATCTCTATTAATAGGCCCAGGATGAAGAATTGGAATTTCTTCATTAGTCAAAGATAGTTTCTCCGGCGTTAAACCATAATCCAAACTATATGAATCAATACTGCTTAGTAAATTCTCCATCATTCTCTCTTTCTGGAGTCTTAAAACAATAATTGCATCTGCAATTTTTATTGACTCTTCCAATGATCTAGAAATTGTTATGGAGCCTCTTGATTCAACAGGATCTTTTTCTTGGTTTGGTGCGGGAGTTTTTAAAAAATTGATAAATTCATCGGGTATTAATGACTTGGGACCGCATAAGATTATGTCTGCGCCAAATGCACTCAAAGCCCAAAGATTTGATCTTGCAACCCTTGAATGGTTAACGTCTCCAATTATTAAAATTTTTTTGGAATTTAAAATCTCTGGACTCAGTGATTTTTTGGAAAAGAATTTAATTAATGTATAAATGTCAAGCAATCCTTGACTCGGGTGACTATGTAGTCCATCTCCCGCATTAAGAACAGAAGTATTGGAATTTATTGCATCAAGTTTTTTTGCTATTTCAAAGGTTATATAACTCGATGAGTGTCTTATAACTAATGTATCTGCACCCATTGCAGAATAAGTGATTGCTGTATCAATGATTGTTTCGCCTTTTGTTAAAGAACTAGATGATGGTGCAAACGTTTGTACATCCGCAGATAGCCTTTTTGCTGCAAGTTCAAAGCTATTTTTTGTTCTTGTACTAGCTTCAAAAAATAAAGAAGTTACCAAAGTTCCTTGTAAGGCCGGTATCTTTTTCGTTCCTGCATTCTTTAGTGCATCAAATCTATTAGCCAATTCAAATACTGACTTGTAATCTTGAATTGAAAAATTAGCGAGTGAGTGGATATGTTTATGAGGCCAAATTTGCATTGCGCTTAAAAAGATAAATGATTATTTGAATTTAGGCGTTTTGTCACCTTTTAATCTTTTACTTACACTCCTACTATTTTTGAGATACCAACGCCATTTTATATTTTTTGCCTTGGATATGCCAATTCTGGTAGTTTGAATAAGATCTCTTTCTTCTAGAATTGAATTTCTTTGAGAAATCCATAACGACTTGTTATTAAGAACTTCAAGTGAGTTGAATGAAATGTCTATACCGAATGTCTTAGTAACTAGACCAGGTCCAGAAGCTAATCTTTCATTCTTTTGAGGAATAAATACTGCCCTGATTAATACACCACTCGCAAAATTTTCTTTATCAGTAACTATGTTTAAACAATGATGAATTCCATAAGTTTTATAAATATAAAATGTTCCAGGTTTGCCAAATAATGATTTATTTGATTTAGTTATTTTGCGGTAGCCATGACATGCCTCCTCTTCCTGTGAATAGGCTTCAGTTTCAACAATAACCCCCTTAACTTTTTCTTTATCATTATTTTTTTTTGTGAGGTAACAGCCTATTAAATCAGGGGCAACAAGTTTTGAGTGCCTGTAAAAAAAATTTTTTGGAAATAAATATTCTTCTATTTTCTTAACACTTATCTAATATTATTTTTAGCTGAGAAAGATAATTAAGGCTATTAATTTAATTTGATTCTTAAAAAGATATGATTATTAGTTTTATGATTATTTGAAATTCAATGGATATATGAATAAAAATGTTATTAATGAACTATTATATATTTAAATCGGGTCATTAAAAATATGACAAAAATAAATAAAGAGGAAGTAAAAAAAGTTGCCCATTTAGCGAGATTGGAACTAAATGAGCATGAAATTAATAATCACGCAGAACAACTAGAAAAAATATTGGAATACATAAAGCAACTTGAAAAAATTGATACAGATAGCGTGCCCTCTACAACAAGAGCGATAGAAGTTATTAATGTATTTAGAAAAGACGAAAAGAAAAATTCTGATTGTACTGAAGAGCTCTTAGAATTGGGCCCATCTAGAGAAGATAAATATTTTAAAGTGCCAAAAATTATAAGTGACTGAGTTAGTTGCTTCCTATGAATGTTTTATTGACTATTTTTAATAAAAATTTCTTAATTTTATAGCCCGGATATAAATTGATAATTTTTCTAATTTTTCCTCTCCTTTTGCTATGACTCCTTACGCCTATTAATAGATCATAAATAAAGTTATAAATGTCATCTTTACTTTCAAATATGCCAACTCTTTGAGGGGAGCCTTTCACATCTAATAATGGTTTAGTTTTTTCATAGGCTACTTTGTATTCAAACCAAGGAATTGAAGGCCAAAGATGATGAATGAGATGGTAATTTTGACCCATTATTAATATATTCATAAATTTGCTTGGATAAACTCTAGAGTTTATCCATTTATTTCTTGATCTAAAAGGTCTATGAGGAAGATAATCAAAAAATATTCCTAAAGTTACTCCCACCATTAATGCTGGTCCAAACCAAAGGTTATAGATTAGATTCATAAAGTCAAATTTTATGCCTGCCAAAATTATTGTTATAAAGATCGATCTTTCTATTCCCCATTGTAGTAGTTCGTATTTTCGCCAAAGTTTTCTTTGAAAGAAAAATACTTCATGATAAAAAAATCTTGGAGCAATTAGCCAGATAGGGCCAAAAGTACTGACAATATGATCTGGATCATTTTTGGGATGATTTACATGAATATGATGTTGTAAATGTACTCTTGTAAAAACTGGGAAACTAAATCCTAAAAGAATTGCTGAGCCATGCCCCATTGCTTGATTTATCCAAGGAACAGGGTGAGCAGCTTTGTGACATGCATCATGAATAACTGTACCTTCAATATGCAAAGCTAAAAAAGCAGTTGCAACAAGTAAAGGAAGAGGCCAAACACCTCTATACCACTGCCAAATGCTAAGAAAAGCTAGAAAATAACCCCCAAAAAAAAGCCCTAATGTTGGATTCCAAAAACTTGGCGGATCTACGTAATTTTTAATCTCCTTTTGCCAATTAAAAGTTCTTGAAGAATTAGTAATTTTTGCTGTATTTTTTTTGGTTAAGTTAGTAATTGTACCTTGTATTCTGTGAATAATATAACTGATATTTTTAGATGATTGTATGCTCAAATCAAAAAAAATTTTTAAAAGAGAGACTCTATTCAATTTTTATGTGTCAAATTAATCATCATAAGTTAAAAATATTTTTAAAATAAACCTCTTTCAATTATTATTTTATTTGAGCGGTCGTGGCGGAATTGGTAGACGCGCGAGTTTTAGGTACTCGTATCTTCGGGTGTGGGAGTTCAAGTCTCCCCGACCGCATTTAAGGAAATTCTGATACAAAGTTTATTTATCAATATCAAATTCTTATAATTCAAAAAATATACAAACAATGAATAGTTCGATATTTTATTTGGGATCTTTTTATATTGTAGTTGGGATCATATTTTTATTCGTACCGTTAATTTATCTGGAGCTCGGCAGACCAAAAGACTTGATAAAATCTTTTTTGAATTTATCAATAGGTTTCATATTAATAATTAAAAATAAAACTATAAATCAATCATTATTTGTAACTTTACTCTTAATAACAGTACTATTTTTCATGTATGTAGTAGAGCTTTTTTTATTTAGATGGAATCAATTGACAGATAAAGAAAAGAATAAGTTAACAACCTTTTTGGAATTTAAAAATAATCTTTCTAAAATATTAGAGGCTATTAATCTTGGAGTTAGAAATTTTACAAAACCTTTAAATTTTTTCAATTTTGATAGCAATATTGAGAAAATAAAGCCTAAAAAGTGGGTACGAAATGATAAAAATGATAATATAAAAATTTGAGACCAAATCATCAATTGTTTTTTGTAACATGCCAAAAAAACTACAGGTCAATTAAGAAATAATATAATGAAATAGATTTATTTAAACAATTCTATTGATCACCAATATTTACTTTATCGTCATATGAAATCTCAAAATAACAAAGAAAAAAAATCAGAATTTTCTTACAAAGAAACTTTAAATTTGCTTAAAACTGAATTCTCAATGCGAGCTAACTCAGTTGTAAGAGAACCTGAGATTCAGAATTTTTGGGCTAATAATAATATTGATTTCGAATTGGGTTCAAACAACTCAGGCAAAACATTCACACTGCACGATGGCCCGCCTTATGCAAATGGAGCTCTTCATATGGGTCATGCACTTAATAAAGTTTTAAAAGACATAATAAATAAGTACAAAACCTTGAAAGGATTTAGAGTACATTACGTTCCTGGGTGGGATTGCCATGGACTACCTATTGAATTAAAAGTCCTTCAGAATTTAAAATCTGATGAAAGAAAGAATCTTGATACTTTGAGTCTTAGAAAAAAAGCAACAGACTATGCATACATACAAATAAACAATCAAATGGAGGGTTTTAAAAGGTGGGGCATATGGGGCGATTGGGATAACCCTTACTTAACCCTCAAAAAAAGTTATGAATCTGCTCAGATTGGAGTATTTGGGAAAATGTTTTTAAATGGATACATATATCGAGGTCTTAAACCTGTACATTGGAGTCCAAGTTCAAGGACTGCCCTTGCCGAAGCAGAATTAGAATATCCTGAAGAACATTATTCAAAAAGTATTTATGTTTCGTTAAAAATCACTAAACTATCTGACGATATTATTTTGAAATTCTGTAAAGAGAATCCAAATATCAAAAAGGATTTTTTTCTAATGAATTCTTTTATAACTATTTGGACTACCACACCCTGGACCATACCTGCAAATGAAGCAGTTGCAGTAAATCCGAAAATAAACTACGTTTTTGCTATTGATAAAGAGGGACGAATATACCTTTTTGCAAAAGAATTATCTTCTGAAATTAGTAATAAATTTAATAAAGATTTAAAGACTCTTTTAGATCTTAAAGGATCTTCCTTGGAAGATATTGAATATCAACATCCTACTAAAAATAAAAATTGTAGAATTGTGATTGGGGGCGATTATATTACTACAGAATCAGGTACTGGAATTGTTCATACTGCACCAGGTCATGGAATAGATGATTTTAATGTGGGAAAAAAATACGATCTTCCTACTACATGTGTTGTTGATGAGAAAGGTAGCTTAAATGAACATTCAGGTCAATTCAAAGGATCAAATGTCCTTAAAGATGCAAATGATTTAATTATTGAATATTTAAAAGAAAATAATTTGCTTTTATTAAAAGAAAATTATAAGCATAGATATCCTTATGATTGGCGAACGAAAAAACCAACTATTTTTAGAGCAACAGAACAATGGTTTGCATCTGTAAATGGCTTTAGATCATCTGCATTAAAGGCAATCGAAGATGTTGAATGGATGCCAGCAACAGGAAAGAAAAGAATTTATTCTATGGTCGTTGGTAGAGGAGATTGGTGTATTTCCAGACAAAGATCATGGGGGGTCCCAATTCCAGTTTTTTACAAAAAAAATAGTAACGAAATTCTCCTAAATAGCGAAATAATTAATCACATTCAAAAACTTTTTAGTGAATATGGAGCAGATATTTGGTGGGATTGGGATGTTAAGAATCTATTACCAAAAAATTATGAAAAAGAATCTCATATGTGGATAAAAGGAACAGATACAATGGATGTATGGTTCGATTCTGGATCTAGCTGGGCCGCAGTGTGTGAACAAAGAAGTGAATTAAAGTATCCAGCGGATCTTTATTTAGAGGGTTCAGATCAACATCGAGGTTGGTTCCAGTCTTCTTTGCTCACATCTGTTGCAGTTAATAATAAACCTCCATACAAAAAAGTTTTAACTCATGGTTTTGCACTTGATGAAAATGGAAGAAAAATGAGCAAATCCTTAGGTAATGTTGTTGATCCAAACATGATTATTAATGGAGGTAATAATAAAAAAACTGAACCTGCTTATGGCGCTGATGTTCTCAGACTATGGGTAAGCTCTGTAGATTATTCAGTAGATGTTCCAATTGGTTCGAACATTCTCAAGCAATTATCTGAGGTTTACAGAAAAGTTCGTAATACTGCAAGATATCTTCTAGGGAATATTCATGATTATGAACCTAATATTGATAGTTTTGAAATTGATCAACTGCCGCTCTTGGATCAATGGATGCTAGGCAGATTAGTTGAAGTTACAGATCAAATATCAAATGCTTATGAAAATTATGAATTTTCAAAATCTTTTCAAATCTTACAAAGTTTTTGTGTTGTAGATCTATCAAATTTCTATTTAGATATTGCAAAGGATAGGTTATATGTAAGTTCTAAATCACAATTTAGGAGAAGATCTTGTCAGTTTGTTATGTCTATAGTTGTTGAAAATTTAGCTGTTCTTATTTCTCCAGTACTTTGCCATATGGCTGAAGATATTTGGCAAAATATTCCATATTCCACTAAAGAAAAATCAGTATTTCAAAGAGGATGGCCAATTTTTCCGAATTCATGGAAAAATGAAACTCTTAATGAGAACATAGCAAATTTAAGAAATTTGAGAGTTGAAATTAACAAAGCTATTGAAGGATGTAGAAACAAACAAATAATTGGTGCAGCTTTAGAAACAGAAGTCAATTATTTACCTAAAAATAAAGTTGTAAAAGATTCTCTTACTTGGCTTAAAAAATTTGGCAATGAAGATGTAGATTTGTTTAGGGATTGGCTGATAGTTTCAAATTTTCAAGTGGTATCAGATTTGGTTGAGAATTCTCTAACTATTGATGACAATGAATTTGGGAAAATTCAAATTCTTAAAGCTCAGGGTCAAAAATGTGATAGATGTTGGCATTATCAAAAAGAAACTTTTAGTGGAATCCAAAATACAAAATTATGCAAAAGATGCTCTAATATTATTAATTTTGAATTTAATTAAATCCAGTTTTTGTAATTAAGAAAGAAAACAGAGTTTTGATTTTCTCTTATAAAGTTATCTTGGGCTTTTTTCAACGGTGCCTTATAAAGTTTGAAATTAGTAAGTATATAAATAAATTCTATAACTTTTTTCTCTAAATCTATTTCAATAGGATGAGTGGTTGAGCTACTGAACCCTTTAAAAATAATTATTTCTAATTGTTCTTTGTGATTTTCTTTTAAAATATATCCTTGGATTTTAAGAATCCTATTAGGTATCTCGGAACTTATTTTTTCTAGATTTTTTATTAAATCAACTTCTGCCATTGTCTGAGAAGCAAGAGTTTCTTCCATTTTTAGGTAATTTAATTATTGACCATTGAATTAAGCCTAAAGTATAGATTAATAATGAAAATAATCCTAAAAATTTTGCTATAGGCTGTGTAAAGTTAGCTCCGAAGAAAAAGTTAAATAAACCTTTGATAATAATATAGAAGTTTGAAGAAGGCTGAATCCATATTTCACATGCAGCTGAATTAATAAAAGATAAGCAGCTTAAGTTCTGTACACTTTGAATAAAGAAATTGAGAGATATAAACGTAAGCGACCATCTCCAAATTTTTGTTGTTGTGGTAAGGGAGTAAGAAAAATCATATTCTTTTAATTCATCATTAATATCGTTCCAAAACCAAATTGAAATTGTAATTAATAATGTTGAAATATTTGTTATCAAAAGCGCGTAATTGTATTTACCTATTAAAAGTAAAAGGCTTATAAAAAATAAAAGAGATATTTTCCAATAAATTGATATAAGTTTTTTAACAGCTTTATTTCTTTTTTTAATTGACCAGAAGAATAATGTAACAGGAATACCAACAAGGAAAATTATTGAAAGTTGAAAAGATAGCCAAATAGAAAGTTGATTAAAAACGTTCAAAACTTTTTCTTTTTATATACATAATAATTAAACATCAAATTTTTACTTTTTAACTTAGTATTGTCATAGTTATGAATATTATGCATCTTTATATTATTGGCGAGAAATAATTTAAATATTGTATGAGACAGCATGTCAATCCCCTAAGTAGAAATTTCAATGAAATTGAGAGAATCCCTTCTTTGATTGAAATATTTGGTGATTCTAAATTGAATCTTCATTTAGATATAGGTTGTGCTGCTGGTGAGTTTCTATTTGATTTAGCCTTAGTTAATAAAAGCTGGAATTATTTGGGAATTGAAATCCGAGAGAGATTAGTTAAAACTGCTAAATTAAAAGTGCGAGAAAGAGAAATCAAAAATTTATATTTTGTATTTGGTAATGCAAATAATATTTTGAAAGATGTCCAAAGTAAATTTATTCTTGAAAATGTAAAAAGTATTTCTTTTAATTTTCCTGACCCATGGTTTAAAAAGAAACATTATAAGAGACGTGTAGTTCAGCCAGATTTTATTAATATTCTCTCAAATTCATTGCAAACAGGATCCCTAATTTTTATAAAAACTGATGTAAAAGACTTATTCGATTACATGGATTGCACCATATCAAGTAATTTTAATTTTAAAAATATAGATAAAAAGGATATTAATTATTCCAAAAGTTTTAATCCAAATGAATTGAAAACTAATAGGGAAAAGTTAGTGATTTTAAATAAACTTGATATTTTTGAGGGTATATATATAAAAACCTGATTCATAATTAATCTATTATTGAATTAATTTCTAAACTGAGTTTGTTTGTTATTTCGCTTGATAAAAAATGAACTTTCTTCTGATTTTTGGCCTCAACAAGAACTCGCATTAGGGGTTCAGTTCCGCTAGGCCTTATATAAATCCTACAATTATCCGAATATATTGCATAAAAATTTTTTATAGTTTGATCAATTAAGATTTTGGTTTCTGGATTTATTTTATTAATATTAAAATCTAAATTAATGTTGGTTAGTTTCTGAGGAAAAGGGTCGAAACTACTTTTAAGCCAATCATTTAAAGTAATATTTTTCTTTTTACAGTATTTAGAAATTTGAAGTGCAGTCAATATCCCATCTCCAGAAAAGTTATTAATTTTTGAAAGTATATGACCTGACTGCTCACCTCCTAAATCTGCTTTTTTTTTCTTTATAGCTTCATGAACGTATTTATCTCCTACATCAGTTCTATATAAAATTCCGTCAATTTTATTCCAGGCTTTTTCAAAACCTAAATTTGCCATTTGAGTTGATATTAGTAAATTATTTGTTAGATTATTTTGTTCCATAAGTTCTCTACCCCAAAGAAAAAGAATATGATCTCCATCCAATACATTTCCCTTAGAATCAACTCCAATTACTCTATCGGCGTCCCCATCGAAGCTAAATCCGATATCTGCAGGACTTTCTCTTAATGCTTTTTTTAATGGTTCGAGGTTAGTAGAACCACAATTCATATTAATTTTTAATCCATTTTTAGTGTTATTGATAACTCTGACATCAGCTCCAAGATTTTGAAAAATTTTTTTTGCACAGGTAGTTGCTGATCCATAGCATGTGTCTAATATTATTTTCATACCGCTTAAATTTTCTCCGCCCATTGTTTGTATTAGGCTTTTGATATAAAGATCCATAAGCTCTTTATTTGTTTTTAAAGAGATCTCTTTTGTGGTAACAGTTAAATTTGGATTTAACTCTTCAATGAATTTTTGAATTTTATTTTCAAAAATTTTGGTAATTTTTTGACCATTATGATCAAAAATTTTTATGCCATTATATTCAGGAGGATTATGGCTCGCAGATATCATTATCCCACTACTAAGCTTCTCTTTTTTGATTAAAAAAGGGATAGCTGGGGTAGGGCAAATTCCAAGATTT
Organism: Prochlorococcus sp. AG-402-C22; assembly: GCA_003279535.1. GTDB lineage: Bacteria > Cyanobacteriota > Cyanobacteriia > PCC-6307 > Cyanobiaceae > Prochlorococcus_A. Next base: position 11,123 of record QCHO01000015.1, on the reverse strand, counting down.
ATAAATTTTTTGCCACTTTCATTTATACCTCTTGTTATTGCTTGAAGGAGAATATCTCCACTAATCCTTGTATCTCTTCCAATTAATATTGGATTATTATTTTCCAAATTTGAACCTAGAGAATATCCAACTTTATAGGCTAGAGAATAAGTTATCTCTTCATTAAATCTTCCTCTTATTCCATCAGTTCCAAAGATTGATTGCATAATAAGATTTCGGGAATCAAAGATATTTTGATCATTATTCAGTTCTTATTTTATCAGTTGATTAAAACGTCGAGGATTTATATTCTCTTTATTTGTTCAACTTATTTATGATGATTATTAGTGAGTAAGTATTTTTAATGCAATCAGAGAGTAATGAACCACTTTTAAATACAAATTTAAAAGCAATTCTTGTATTTTCTATTGCTATAGTTATTATATCTTTCGTTTTGTTTAAGAATATTTTTTTTCAATCAACTTTCCTTCTTAAGACATTTGGAGAATTTTCTGTTGATCCTGAAATAGCTTTTAAAAACAATAAGCCTACTTTTCTAGAATTTTATGCTGAGTGGTGTGAGGTTTGCAAAGAAATGGCTCCAAAAATATCTGTTTTAAAAGAGGAATATGAAAGAGATATTAATTTTGTTTTTTTAAACGTTGATAATCAAAAATGGGATAATTACATCCGAAAATTTGAAGTGAATGGTATTCCTCAAGTTAATCTTTTTGATAAAAAGGGAAATTTAATATCTACTTTTATTGGTAAACAAGAAGAAATAAAAATAAGAAATTCTATTGAACAATTACAGAGAGAAGCCGAATCTCACGAAAAAATTCTTAATGCTGAATTTTCAGTAATCAAAAAAAATAACAATAATAAGGTTAATCCTCGAACTCATGGATGATTATTACCAATCTAGAGATTTTGATACAATAGGAAAACTTTGCTTAAAAATAGATTTGCAATTTTGGGCAATAGATTTGTGTTCTTCTTGAGTACCATGAGCTGATCTTAAGTGAATATAATGAATCCATGATCTACAAGATCCAGACATGTAGATTCTCGTTGGAGTCGCTAAGGGTAAAACAAATCTCGCACATTCTTTAGCTATTCCTTCAGCAAGTAAATCTTCATATAGTTCTGACGCAGCCTTAAAGTGTGATGAAATTTTTGCATTAAATCTTTTTTTTAAATCTTCAGGTAGGTCAGGAATAGAATTTTGTCTATTTTTAAAATCTTGTCTTCTCAATTCTGGTACAGGTATATTCCCCAATTGAGAACTATCTGCATATCTCTGTGAAAATTCCTGGAAAGTAAATGATCTATGTCTTAAAATTTGAGCTGCAATTCCTCTGTTTGTTTCTATTTGTAAGGTCATAAATGACTGTTCAAATACACTCCAATGTTCATTTTTGATACAATAACTCAATAATTTTGAATAGTCTTCATTCTTCTGATTTTTTGGATTACTAACTCTTGCAATGTAAGCCATTGTTTTTTCCGCATCAGGGGTTAGCGAAATTAGTTCAACTTTACTCATTTTAGATCTTTGCTAAAGTTACCTTCTCTGGTTGATTTTGATATTTACCTTTTCTATCTTCATATGTTGTAGAGCAAGGATCACCCTCAAAAAAGAGTAGTTGACAAATACCCTCTTCAGCATAAATTCTGCAATCTGCACCTGAACTATTACTAAACTCTAATGTTAGGTGGCCTTCCCATCCTGCTTCTGCAGGCGTTGTGTTAACTATAATCCCTAATCTTGCATAAGTACTTTTACCTATACATATAACAGTTATATTTTCTGGCACTTTCATCTTTTCAAAAGCCACTCCTAAACCATAGGAGTGAGCGGGAAGAATAAAAAAGTCTCCATCATCATCACGATGAAGAACAGTTTTTTCTAAATTTTTAGGATTAAACTTTTTAGGGTTCATCACAGTACCAGGAATATGTCTAAAAATTAGGAATTCTTTTGATGAGAGTCTTAAATCATAGCCATAAGAGGAACATCCATAACTCAAAACCGGCTTTTGTTGATTATCAGGCTCAAGATGCCGTACCAAATTTGATTGGAATGGATTTATCATCCCTTCAGATGCTTTTTGATTTATCCAGAGATCATTTTTAAGCATTGTTTTATGAGCGAAGTTCAGTAATTTGGTTGGCCATTAATAATAGATCTTTAGGAATACATGTACCAGTAAGGATTACATCTCCTGATATAAATCGGTTTTCAAGTGTTGAAATCAAATCATCCTTATCGATAATTTTCATCTCAATAGCAAGAAAAATTTCATCAAGTATGATTTGATCATTCTCACCTGAAAGTAATTCTTTTTTACAAAAATTCCATAATTCATTAGTAGATTCAAAGATAGATTGCTTTAAATTTTCATTATTTTCAATTTCTTCAGAATTATATTGATCAAGGGAATTTGATGATCTTACCCAAGTTAAATTACCACAAAGCTTTACTGCATTAGAAATCCCTTGGTTAACTCCTCCTTTCATAAATTGTATTAAAAGTACTTTTTTACCAAGCGCTGCATTTCTTAGAGAGTCTCTAATAATAGAGGAATAACTTCCTCTATGAGGAGATTGATAAATTTGGATTTGCCCGTTTTGTGTAAATTTTTTTAAGTTTATTTTGTTAGCAGTATTTATATCTACAACATTAATATCACCTTTGGAATAATTACTATTTGAACTGTTTACCATTATTTTTAAATTTTTTTCTATATGCAGTATAATTTGAATTTATTTACACTGCATATAGTGTAATTTTACTTAAAAAAGCTTTGGTAAATTTGAAAATTAAATAGAGAAGTTGATAGAGAAACGAAAAAAGAATTGAAAATTGTTACTGTTGATACAAGATATTTCGAGGTGTCTCCTTAAATTTTTTAATAGTAAAAATATTTATGATACCTGCTTCAAGAGGATTCAGCCGCTTTAATTCGCAACAGTCCGGACAAAGTAAAATTAACTCTGTTGGAGAACGTTTTCCAATAAATAGAACTTTAATGGAAGTAATTAAAGGTCTAGAGGGTGCAAGCACAGAAATGGTTGAGAGATCTAAAACAATATTTTTCCCAGGTGATCCTGCAGAGAGGGTTTATCTGATAAGAAGAGGAGCAGTAAGGTTGTCAAGGGTTTATGAGTCAGGTGAAGAGATAACTGTTGCTCTTTTAAGAGAGAATAGTCTTTTTGGTGTTTTATCTCTTCTAACAGGTCATAGATCTGATCGTTTTTATCATGCCATAGCATTTACAAGAGTTGAAATGATAACAGCTCCCGCGAATTCTGTTTTAAGAGCAATAGAGGAAGATGCATCAGTAGGGCTACTATTGTTGCAGGGTCTTTCAAGTAGGATCCTACAGACAGAAACAATGATAGAAACTCTTACCCATAGAGATATGTCTTCTCGTTTAGTAAGTTTTTTAATGGTTCTTTGTAGAGACTTTGGTGTTGCCAGTGAAAAAGGTATTACAATAGATTTAAGACTTTCACATCAAGCTATTGCTGAAGCTATTGGCTCAACAAGAGTAACGATTACCCGATTATTGGGCGATTTAAAGGATTCCGGACTCCTCACTATTGAAAGAAAAAAAATCACAGTATTTGACCCAATAGCTCTTGCAAAAAGATTCAATTGATTCATCATTAATTATGATGTATCGAGTAAGTGAAATAATGTGGCTTGGATTTTAATTGTTTTTCTAATATTACTCGGAGGACTAATCGCACCATTTGGGGATCTTCTTGGGACAAAGATTGGTAAAGCAAGATTTAGTATCTTAAAATTAAGACCAAAGAAAACAGCAACAATAATAACTGTAATAACTGGTGGGTTTATTAGTTCGATATCAATAGGGTTGTTGATTTTAGTTAGTGAAGAATTTAGACAAAGACTTTTTGTTGATATTCCTTTTTTGCAAAGAACTTTAGATGAAAGTAAAAAGGCTCTTGTACCTTTGCAAGAAGAACGAAAGAAACTTGAAAGTAAAATTTTTCAAAAAGAAAAAGAATTAAATCAATTAAAAAATAATATTAATGAATTTAGGAGAGGAAATATTGTTATTAAAAGAGGACAAACTTTATTTATTGCGGAGATTAATTCTAGTTCAAATATAAAATTAAAACTAGCAAAAATCTATAATGAAGCCGATAAATTTGTTCGGAGAATTGTTACCCCAAGTAATGAAGAATCAAAAAACATTCTTTTGTGGAGACCTAGTGATATTACAAAGATTGAAAGTGTAGCTACTAAAGGTGGCAACTGGATTTTATTAATTAAATCAGCAACAAATGTTTTAAAAGGTGATAATTATGTTTTTGTATCACCTGATTTATTAGTTAATAAATTTATAGTCAGAAAAGGAGATGTTATTACAAGCTCTATTTTTGGGGAAAATGATTTGAATCTTAAATCTATAAATTTAAAAATTCAATCACTTCTAAGAGAAACAAGAGATGAAATTAAATTAAAAGGATCACAAGCTAATGAAATTAAGACTAATGGAAATTTTGTAAAAAAAATTAGAGACTTTCTCAAAGACAATCGAAATATAAAATTTAAGTTAGAAGTAGTATCTTTAAGGGATAGTAAAACTGCAGAACCTATAGTTGTTGAAATTAATATTTTAAAGATAGCTTCTTAAATGGCCAAAGTAATAAGTATTGATCCTGGAAAAAGTAAATGTGGATTAGTTTTAGCTGAAATAAGTGAAAAAAAAGTTTATGAGGCCATCATTCTTAAAAGTGAATTACTTGAGGATTACGTCAGAAATTTAAATACTGTTGAAAATATATCAAAAATCATAATTGGCAATGGTACAACCAGTAGAGAGATTACCAAAAAAATGGATTTCTTCAAAAAAGAAATAATAATTTTTGAAGAAAAAAATACTACTTTCAGAGCTAAATCAAGATATTTCGACCTTTTTCCAATTAGCGGTTTGAAGTCTTTAATACCTAGAGAGATTTTAATTCTTAATAAAAATCTTGATGCGATATCAGCATTAATAATTTTAGAGGATTATTGCAAAATAAAATTTGCTTTAAATCAAAATATAGATTTTAAAACTTGGCTGAAATAGTAAACTTATATTCATTACCCGCCTCTAGATCATAATCTTTTTTCAATAAAAATCTTAATAAGGCATCCTCAATTAATGCTTTTCCCAAAGGTGGTTTTACAAATAATAAACCTTTATTAAAAAACCATGTAAAAGTCCATTTAAATTGACTAGCTTCAACAACTCCCTTAATTTGCTTTTTTGAAAAGCAATATTCTTTAACACTTAAATGGGCTATTGTTTCTGGTTTTGATCGCATTTGTTAAATTTGATCTTTATCAAAAGAATTTAATTCATTCATTATGTGTTCTTCTTTTTTAATAGTTATTTGTTCAAGTGACTCTATTACCCGCTTATATACTTTATCCAAGATTAATTTTTCTTCTAGAGAAATATTTCCTAATACATGAGAAATAGTATTGAAATTCTTTATTTCTTTATTTGATGGAGGTGATCCAATACCAATTCTTATTCTATTGAAGTCATGAGTTTGCAATTTATCGATGATACTTTTAAGCCCATTATGTCCACCTGAGCTTCCTTTTTTTCTGAATCTTATTTTTCCAAGTGGAAGATCTTTATCATCGACTATTATAAAAACCTGGTCTAAATTAATTTTGTACCAATCTAATATTGCTCGGACAGCATCCCCACTATTATTCATAAACGTATTAGGTAAAAATAATCTGTAAGTGGAATTGTTTATTTTAAATTCTGAGCAAGAGCTTTTGAGTTTATCTTTTAGTAAAAAATTTGAATTATATTTGCTTGAGAGATTTTCAAGTACTAAAAATCCTATGTTATGTCTACTTTTTGAGTATTTTTTACCAGGATTTCCCAATCCAATTAAATATATTTCATTCATAATGTATTACTAAATCCCTTTTCATTGAGAATTATAAATATACAAATAAAATATAACTATGTAAATTAAAACAAAATCTCAATAAGCATATTTGAAAATATTCTGACGAAAAAGATAACTTTTTGAGCTTGTTTCAGAAACTTAGTTTCCGTTCCAATCTACTGAGAAACCTTGTAATAGTAGGGATTGGTTATAAATTTGTAGAAGAATAACTAAAAAAACCAGAAGTAGAAGTCCTATGACTGTCATCACTGGAACTGCTCCCCAACCAGGTACAACTTTTCCTTGACCTGAATTGCCAATTGCTTTTAAAAGACTTCCTAAGGCTGTTTTTTGACCCATGTTGAATTCACAAAATCGAATATTATTTCGCTATTGTATAAGAAGTTATACATAAATTGTTTACAAACTTAGCAAAATTGATGCAAACTTTATCATCCGCTCCTGATCCTGCAGTTTCCGTAGCAGTTTCAATTCTCGCAGTACTTCTAGCTTTAACAGGTTTTGGTCTCTGGACTGCTTTTGGTCCCAAAGCTGCAAAGCTTACTGATCCTTGGGATGATCATGATGACTAATTTTAAAGTATTTCAAAATTTTCCAACAATACAAAAAGTAAACCTTTTACCATAATTTAAATATAAATTTAATAGGATATAAATCTGTTAGCACTTGTAATTCCATGCTTGCCCTAAAAATTTCTGTATACACCATTGTCTTTTTCTTTGTTGGAATCTTTCTTTTCGGATTTTTAGCAAGTGATCCAACTAGGACACCTAATAGAAAGGATTTAGAAAGTCCACAGGATTAATTATTGTATATTATTTCCAAATTTAATTAAATTAGTAAATTCTTAAAATTATAAACACTTAGATCTCAAATCTTTTCTTTAAAAGTTTTTAGAAGTCATAATCAAATTTTATATAAGGTAGTTCTTTAAACTTCCTTTCAACTAATGTCGCATTTTCAAGTAATGTTGCTGTAGCATCCCATTGTCCAGATAAAAACATTTTTCTTGAACTTTCTTTAATCTCAAGAATAAAATTTAAATTTTTTGATTTAGCTAATGAATTTTTTACATCAATTTCTAAATATAAACTTTTATTATCAATAAATTTTTGAATATCTTGTATTGATTTTTTAGGAAGAGTAAAACAAGGAACTCCAATAGCAATACAATTGCTATAAAAAATTTCTGCAAAGCTTTCACCTATTATTGCTTTTATACCCCACCTCATAAGTGCCTGGGGGGCATGTTCTCTGCTGGAACCACATCCAAAATTGCTATTAACAATTAGTATTGAGGCATTTTTGTTCTCCTCAAGATCTAAAGGATGCTTACCCTTTAAAGTTTTTCTATCGTCTTCAAAAACAGATTTGCCCAATGCATCAAAATTAACGCACTTTAAGAAACGCGCGGGAATTATTCGATCAGTATCAATGTCGTTACCAATTAATGAGATGCATTTCCCACTTATTTGCAAAATTTTTCCAATTGGTGGAGTAAATTCAGATTTCATTTGTTTATAAATTCTCTAACGTCACTTACTTTGCCGTTAATTGCAGCTGCAGCAACCATTGCTGGACTCATAAGAAGAGTTCTTCCTGTTGGTGATCCTTGTCTACCTTTGAAATTTCTATTACTTGAACTAGCACTTACTTGATTACCTATTAACTTATCTGAATTCATTGCTAAACACATCGAACAGCCTGGCTCTCTCCATTGAAATCCAGATTCCTTAAAGATTTTATCAAGACCTTCTTGTTTTGCTTCAGCGGCGACTTTTTCTGAACCAGGCACTACAAATGCTTTTACTGTCTTAGATACTTTTTTGTCTTTTAATACGTTAGCAGCAACTCTTAAGTCACTGATTCGCCCATTAGTGCAACTGCCTATGAAACAAACATCAACATGAGTATTTTTAATTGATTGCCCAGGCTTGAATCCCATATACTCATAAGCCTCTTTGGCAATAAATTGGTCATTTGGAGACAATTTTTCTAAAAGCGGAATTTGTTGATTTATGCTTACACTTTGACCGGGAGTGATCCCCCAAGTTACGGTTGGTTCTACTTTTGAAGCATCTAATCTAATTAAATCATCAAAAATAGAATTCTCATCGCTTTTTAATGATTTCCACCATAAGAGCGCTTTATCCCAGTCCTCATTTTTTGGAGCACATAATTTATTTTTAATGTAATTAAAAGTCTTTTCATCAGGGTTTATGTAACCGCATCTCGCGCCTCCTTCAATTGACATGTTGCATATAGTCATCCTTTCTTCCATTGATAATGCATTGATCGCAGGCCCTGCGAATTCATATGCAAAACCTACTCCTGCCTTTACTCCAAGTTTATTAATAATATGCAGTACTAAATCTTTTGCATAAACACCATGAGATAATTTATTTTCACACCAAATCTGCCTCACCTTCAATTTATTCATGGCTATGGTTTGAGTAGCAAGAACATCTCTTACTTGACTTGTGCCTATCCCAAAAGCAATTGACCCAAAAGCTCCATGAGTTGAAGTATGAGAATCTCCACAAGCTATTGTCATTCCAGGTTGAGTAAGACCCAATTCTGGAGCTACTACATGTACTATTCCTTGATTTCCACTACCAATATTAAAAAATCTTATTTTATGTTGTAAGCAGTTTTTTTCTAGCGTTTCAATCATTTGCTCTGCAAGATTATCTTTAAAAGGTCTGCTTTGGTTATCTGTCGGCACAATATGATCAACTGTAGCTACAGTTCTATTAGGGAATTTTACTTTTAAATTTTTATCTTTTAAAGCACCAAATGCTTGTGGACTTGTTACTTCATGGATGAGATGAAGACCAATAAAAACTTGATCAGAGCCACCAGGAAGACTGGAAACTTTGTGTAAATCCCAAACTTTATCAAATAATGTATCTTTACTCAATTTGTAAAAAAGTTACTTAACTATTCGATAATAGGATTAATCTTAGGCTGTTCAAACACACATTTACACTTAGTGTTTGAATTTCTATTCTATTACGGGTTGAGTTAAATATTTTTTTTATATTAGTAAGATGATTATTCGGTCCTGAAATAGATATGTAGACTAGTCCAACAGGTTTTTCTTTACTTCCTCCTTTGGGCCCAGCAATCCCACTGATCGCTATTGCCCAATCTGCTCCTAATTTCTCTTTGACATTTACTGCCATAGCCTCACAAACTTCTTCAGAAACCGCTCCATATTTTTTAAGATTATCTTCTGAAATATTTAATAATGAATTTTTTAGCTTATTACTATACGAAACAATACTTCCTTGAAAAACTTGAGATGAGCCTGATACTGAAGTAATTGATGAAGATAGTAGGCCTCCTGTACAGGATTCAGCAAAAACAAGGGTTTCATTTCTCTTTGCTAATTCATTTATTAAAACGCTAGGAAGAGTATCGTGATTTTCTCCAAAAATAAATTTTGAAAACTCTTTTTTTAATTTTTCTTTTACAGGTTTAATTATTTTCTTTGCTTCCACTTCATTCTTAGCTCTAGCCGTGATTCTGAGCTTAACCTCTCCCAAGTTTGCATATGGAGCGACCGTGGGGTTTTTAAGAGTTAAAAGATCATTAATTTTTTCTGCAATACTAGATTCTCCAATACCTGAGAATTTAAGAGTATTTGAAAAGAATGAATAACTATCTGAGAATTTATTTTTAATAAATCCTAATGCAGTCTCCTCCCACATAGCTTTCATTTCACTTGGTACACCTGGGAAAGTAAGAATAGTAAATCCTTTTATTGGTTCCCAAATCATTCCCGGGGCAGTACCCCTAGGGTTATTAATTATTTGCGCATTTTTTGGGAAGAAGCATTGTTTCCGTAAGCTAGAGGAATTGTCCTGCAGCTTTGAATTTGAAAGTTTTTGTTTTAATTCACTCCACAAGTAAGGTCTTTCAAAAAGAGCTACATTGAAAGATTGGGCAATTGCTTCATTAGTTAAATCATCTGGAGTGGGGCCTAATCCACCTGTTGTAATAAGAAGACTACTTCTTTTAGATATTTCCTGAATTATTCTTATAATTCGATCACAATTATCGCCTACGGTTGATTGTCTAAAGTGATTTAAGCCTAATTTAGACAATTCTTCGGATATCCATCTAGCATTTGTATTTACAATATTTCCTAAAAGTAATTCCGTTCCAATAGATAGAATTTCAACTCCCTTGGGATTAGGATCATTTGATTGATGGTTCAAGTTTGCCTTCATAAAGAGGGAACCTATTACACAAAGCTAATACTCTTTCTTTACATTTATTTTCTATTAGTGAATCATCTGGATTTAGCAATCTATCAGCAATAATTTCGCCTACTTCAGCAAAAGCATTTTTATCAAAGCCTCTGGTAGTTAAGGCAGCAGTACCTAATCTTAAACCACTCGTTACAAAAGGTGATTCGGGATCAAATGGAACAGTATTTTTATTAGCCGTGATATTCACTTCACTAACGAGCAAGTCAGCAACTTTTCCAGTCATATTAATACTTCTTAAATCGAGTAAAACAATATGATTATCAGTTCCTCCACTGACAATATCAATACCCCTGGATATTAATGTTGAAGCCAAAACTTTTGCATTTTTTATTACTTGTTGTGAATAATTAACGAAATCGGGTTGTAAAGCTTCTCCAAATGCAACTGCTTTAGCTGCAATTACATGTTCTAGAGGACCACCCTGAGTTCCAGGGAAGACAGATTTATCAAATTTCTTCCCAAATTCTGCATCTTTACATAAAATGAGTCCTCCTCTTGGTCCTCTCAAAGTCTTATGCGTAGTTGTAGTTACTACATCACAGAAAGGTATTGGATTTGGATGAAGCTTACTTGCTACTAGTCCTGCAATATGTGCGATATCCGCCATTAAATATGCACCAACTTCATCAGCAATATTTCTAAATGATTCAAAGTCAATTATTCTTGGATAAGCAGAATATCCACATATGATTAATTTTGGTTTTGTTTCTAGTGCTATTTTTCTAACTTCATCAAAATTTAACTTGTTAGTTTCTTTATTTACCCCATAGTGAACTGCATTAAACCATTTTCCGCTCATATTTACTGGAGAGCCATGAGTAAGGTGTCCACCATGAGATAAATCCATTCCCATTATTGTGTCGCCAGGTTTGAGTAGACTTAGGAAAACGGCAGCATTTGCTTGTGCTCCAC
>QCHO01000014.1 GCA_003279535.1 Prochlorococcus sp. AG-402-C22 | reverse complement strand
ACGCAATTTGGTTTTTTTCTTTTCAAATTCTTTATTTCTGCTGGTTTACCAGTAATGATTGCAGGTTCATTATTAATGTTAATCAAGATATGGGATGCAGTAAATGATCCGTTAATTGGGTGGTTAAGTGATCGTACCAAATCAAGATGGGGGCCTAGAATCCCTTGGATGGTAGCAGCATCTGTTCCTCTTGGTTTCTCTTTAGCTGCGATATGGTGGACACCCACCGGTTCCGTGCTAACAAAGACTATTTACTATGCCATAATTTCTATAGTCGTAATGACTGCTTATACTAGTATTAATCTTCCTTTTGCAGCTCTATCTACTGAAATTTCTGAAAAAACAGCAATAAGAACAAGACTAAACGCTTCTAGATTTACTGGCTCGATAATTGCAGGACTAACTGGTTTAATAATTGCTGGAGTTGTATTAGGTTCTGAGGAATCAGCAAATAATGAATATTTTTTAATGGGTAAAATAAGTGGATGTATAGCGGTTGCTGCAACATTAATTTCTTGTTGGGGTTTGGCTCCATTCGCAAAAAAAGCAAGAAGGCCTTCAGGAAAAGTTGAGGCTATAACACTACAATTCAAAAGGATCTTCAGAAATAAAAAATTTCTAAAAGTTATTACGCTTTATATTCTTCTCTGGTGCGCCTTACAATTGATGCAAACAGTAGCTTTAATCTATGTAGAGGATGTACTGAATGTACCAACAAATATTGCGAAGTGGATCCCGATACCTTTCCAAATGAGCGCTTTAGTGGGTTTACAAATATGGACCAGAGTATCAAATAAATTGGATAGGATTACAGCTTTAAACTATGGAGCGATTTTATGGATTATTTCATGTACAGCAGCTTTATTTTTACCTTCATTATCAAAAATTTCAGGAGTTGGGGATAGTCTATTCCTAAATTCCGGAAACATTTTTCTGTTCATTCTTTTAATTTTCATAATCTGTCTTATTGGCATTGGAGCTTCAACCGCTTTTCTTATACCTTGGTCACTACTTCCTGATGCAATAGACGAAGATCCAGAGAAACCAGCAGGATTATATACTGCTTGGATGGTACTTATTCAAAAGATTGGTATCGCGTTTAGTGTTCAATTGTTAGGATTTTTGTTGTATTTATCTGGTTATCAATCATGCTTTGTTGATAAAGATAGTCTAAATATTATTGATCAATGCTACTCAGCACAATTAACTATTAGATTATGTATTGGTTTTATACCCTCAATATTGGTAATAATTGGTCTTTTAATCATGAGAAAATGGGATCGAAAATTAATTACAAACTAATATAAAAATATGTATTACCCTAATTTTTTTAAAAGACTTCTAAGCAGCTTAATCATTGGCGGGCAAGCAATTAATTTTATCTTTAGAGGTAAAATTTCCAAAAATGATCTTTATGACCAACTTATGGAGTCAGGCCCTGGAAGTTTGTTAATTGTATTAATTACAGGAATTGCCGCTGGTACAGTTTTTAATATTCAAGTTGCATCACAACTTACAAGTATGGGGGTTTCAAGTGAAATTGGAGGTTTATTAGCAGTAGGCATGGCGAGAGAAATGGCTCCTCTTCTAACTGCTACTTTAATGACTGGAAAGGTTGCCACTGCCTATGCTGCTCAACTGGGCACTATGAAAGTTACAGAACAAATTGAAGCAATAACTATGTTAAGGACCCAACCAGTCCAATATTTGGTAGTCCCAAGGTTACTCTCGATGGTAATAATGTCTCCAATACAGTGTCTTTTGTTTTTATCTGTAGCTTTATGGAGTGGACAAATTTGGAGCACAATTTTTTATAAAGTTCCTCCAGTAGTTTTTTGGACATCCGTAAGATCAGGTAATGTGAGTTTAACGAGTACAGACTTAACTTCAATGTTAATAAAATCTGTAGTCTTCGGATTACTTATTTCAATAATTTCTTGTGGATATGGACTCACCACTAAAGGTGGTCCAAAAGAAGTTGGAACAAGTACAACAGGTGCGGTTGTAATGACTCTCGTTACTGTATCTTTAATGGATGTATTACTAACACAAATTTTATTTGGATGATTCTATGTTCAAAACTAAACCAAAAAAAGAAGACCCAGTCATAATATCACCATCATTTCAATTGCCAATTATTCTAATAGTTTTAAGTTTTATGCTTTTATTTTTAAATATTGGTTCTTTTCCGACAATAGTTTTTGCTTCTTTTAGCTTTTTTTTATTACTTCAGTCGTTTACCTTAAGAATAAAAATAACAAATGATGATTTTATCGTTTTACAATTAGGAAAAGAGATTAGAACTTTTCCATTTAAGAACTGGATATCATGGAAATTCTTTTTCCCTATAATCCCAGGTATTTTTTATTTCAGAGAAAAGTCTAGTCCTCATTTATTACCAATATTATTTAATCCAAAGCAATTAAAAGATGAGCTCATAAAAAAAGTTGACTCCCTGGAAATTAAAAATTCCTAAAATTCAGTATTTGCATAATCATCAAAATTATTTAAATGGCCAATAAAGAAATTTCTAACAATAATCCTGAGAAAGAATTAATAACAGACAATTCAATTTCAGATGATAAAACCAAACAAATTAATAAAAAAAATACAACGCAAAATAAAAAAATTGCACCAAAAAACGACAAATCAACTAAATCTTTTGATGAAATTTCTAATGAAATTTTTAGAGATCTAGTTTCAAAAAAAGACTCTTTAGTTAAAGAAATAAAAGAGTTAGAAACAAAAAAAGATGAATTAGAAAAAGATATTGATTTAAATTTCAAAGGACAGTCAGATAATATCGCTAAGAGAGTTAAAGGCTTTCAAGAGTACTTAACTGGAGCTTTACAGAATCTTTCACAAAACGTTGAGAAACTTGAATTAGTTTCTCAACCAATAATTGTAAAGCCATCTCCCCTTGATGAGAAAAAGCAAAACAATAGTACAAATAATGTGATTAATGTTCCTGCTCTTTCTGAAACATTTAAGCCAGATGAAAAGATTATAAAAAGTTTATTTTCAAGTTTCACAGAACAACCTGATTTTTATGCTGAACCTTGGAAATTAAGACGGAGTCTTGATTTATCAGATATAGAAATTATGGATGATTGGTTCTTTAACATGGGCGGAAGAGGTTCTCTTGAAAGTAGAGGATCTCGACAAAAAAATGCCTTGTTATCAGCGGGTTTAATATCTATTCTTGGCGAATTATATGGAGATCAGTTTCAGACCCTTATTTTAGCTTCGCAGCCTGAACGATTAGGGGAATGGAGAAGAATTCTTCAAGATTCACTTGGTCTTACAAGGGATGACTTTGGACCTAATAGTGGGATTGTTCTTTTTGAAAGGCCTGAAGGTGTCATCGAAAGAGCTGACAGATTAGAAGCCAATGAAGAATTGCCATTTATTATCATTGATGCAGCAGAAACCTCTGTTGAAATTCCAATACTTCAATTCCCATTATGGGTTGCATTTGCTGGTTCAGATAATGAAATTTACGATGATCTTGAACTAAACTAATCTGTATGAATATCTTAATAATTTTTACAAGTTATCTTTTAGGATCACTTCCGACAGGTTTTTTAATTGGAAAATATCTCAAAAATATAGATCTAAGAACTATAGGTTCTGGATCTACAGGAGCCACAAATGTCTTAAGAAATGTTGGGAAATGGCCAGCACTTTTTGTATTTATAATTGATGTTGGGAAAGGCCTTATTGCAGTAAAAATTGCTCAAATTTACACCGCACAAGGATTAATAGAAGTTCTAGCAGGCATATCCGCTATCTCAGGACATATTTGGCCAATATGGCTTAGAGGGAAAGGAGGAAAAGCTGTTGCGACTGGATTAGGCATGTTTTTGGCACTTTCATGGAAAGTTGGATTAGCATCTCTTGGCATTTTTTTAATAGTACTTGCAAAAACTAAATTTGTTTCTTTATCCAGTATTTCAGCTGCAATCTTACTTCCTATTTTTATGTTTTTTTACCTTGGTAATTTTATACACTCATACTTTTTTATAAGTTTAATTGTGGCATTAATAGTAATCTGGAAACATAGAACAAACATAACAAGATTGTTCAAGGGAGAAGAATCCAAAATTAACCAGAATTAACCGGAATTAATAGATTTAAATATTTCTATTATAGCTTTATTAGGATCTATAGCTTTTGATATTGATCTACCAATGACTAATTTAGAAGCGCCATTATCTATAGCTTCATGAGGAGTCATAATTCTATTTTGATCATCTTTATTTTCAATCTTTAACCTGATTCCTGGTGTAATTAGTTCAAAATTATCCTTATAAATAGATCTCAATGTTTTTACCTCCCAAGGAGAACAGACACATCCATCTAATCCAGCATCAAAAGACAACTTTGCAAGTCTCAATACATTTTCTTCAATTGAATTATTTCTATCAAGATCAGTTTGAAAATCTTTAAGAGAAAAGCTTGTTAAAACAGTTATCCCCACAACAAATGGAGGTTTTACACTGACTGAGGTGGCTCCTTCTAAAGATGCTTTTTTTGAATCCTTTAGAGCTTTTAGACCTGCTGAAGCATGAATAGAAATTATATCAACCCCTAATTTAGAAACTTGGAAACATGCTGCACTCATGGTATTTGGAATATCATGAAATTTTAAGTCTAAAAAAATTTTTTTATTTAAGCTTTTTAATATTTCAATAACTCTTGGACCTTCCCTAACAAAAAGCTCTAGACCAACTTTCACCCACTTAATATTAGGACATTTTTCTAGAAGTAATTTTGCTTGACTTACATCTAGTCCATCAATTGCCAATATTATTTTATCTTCTGAATTAAATCTGTTATTCATCAATTTTCAGTTTTCAAACCTCTTAATTATTTTTTTTCCAATTTGCAAAATTTTCCCTTTCAAATCACTTTTTGAATCAAATACTAAATCAGGATTTATTACTTTCTGACTATCAATTTTTACTCCCCCACCTTTAATAGATCTTTTGGATTCGCTACTCGATTTAAAAAGTTTTAAAGAACTTAGCAAGTAAAAAAACTTAACTGGAAAAACTATTTCTTTTAATGAAATCTCCGGAATTTCTCCAACTTTTTCTTTGTGTCCAAGGAATAATTTTTCACAGTTTGATTGCGCCTTTAATGCTTCTTCAGCCCCATGGAATAAAGTAGTAACTTCTAAAGCCATTCTTCTCTGTAATTCACGAGGATCTGAGTTTTCAAGAAAACTTAAATCTAATTCAGTAAGTAATTCAAAATAGGTAGGTATTATATTATCGGGTACTTTTTCTAACTTTGAATACATTGAAAGAGGATCATCAGTCAAACCTACAGTGTTAAATTCAGATTTACTCATCTTCTTAACTCCATCTAAACCTGTCAAAATTGGCAACAGAACACCAAACTGAGGTTCTTGTTTAAAATACCTTTGAAGGTCTCTTCCTATTGCAATATTAAATTTCTGATCTGTACCTCCAAGCTCAATATCTGATTGAACGACTACCGAATCGTAACCTTGTAATAGTGGATATAAAAATTCATGCAAAGCAATTGGGACTTGTGAAGTGTACCTTTTATTAAATTCCTCCTTAGCAAGCATTTGACTAACTGTTGCACTCCCCATTAATTCAATTATCGAATTAAGATTCAAACCTTTTAACCATTCACTGTTATATCTAATTTCTATTCTATCTTTTGAATCAAAATCTAAAATAGATTCATTAGCTGGCTTACCCATTCCTAGTTGGGTCAAGTATGTTTTTGCATTATCCTTAACTTGTTTTTCCGATAACTGCACTCTTGTTTTATTTTTTCCAGTTGGATCGCCTATTTGAGCAGTAAAATCACCAATAATTAAAACTGCAATATGTCCATTATCTTGGAATGCCCTAAGTTTTTTAAACAATATGCTATGACCGAGGTGTATATCGGTTCCAGTTGGATCGATTCCGAGTTTAACTCTTAATTTTTTATTATTTTTTTTCGCATTATCAATTATCTCCGAAAAAATATGATCTGTACCTTTAATTGGAAAGTATTCTTCTATTCCTCTTGACAGCCATGATGGCAATATTGATTGATCAGACATGTAGCTTTAACCGTTAAATTTAAGAAGTTTTATCAAGTTCATCCTTCATTCTTATTAAGGTTTTATTCATCTGATCAAACATTTGATCAGGAGTAATACCAAATTGGCTTAACTGTGTTTTTAATTGTTCTACTGTCATTTTTGCTTGAAAATCTTCAGACAATTCAAATCTTTTCATAAAAACCTTATATCGATCCATTAGAGTTTCCATTTTTTTTATAAACATTTTTTTTCCTTCTCTGTCAAATTTTCCATAATCAGAGCCAAGTTTCATAAGTTCTTGGTAATCAGTAAAAAGCTTTTTAGCTTCTTCTTGAACGATGTCTGACTCAAAAAATCCCATTTCTATTTTTTTACTTCGCAAGATTAAGGCTCAATTACAAGATAACAAGAATCTTTTAAATTGATTAGAACATTAATAAATTTTAGTTTATAAATAATTCTTTGATTTATATTTTTTCAGAATTAAATTAAGTAGACATGTTTTATAAATATTGGAAAAATTCAACGTAAATAATATTTCAAGCCAAAATAGACAATTTGAATTATTTGGTTCAAATTTAAATACATCAATTAATTTTCAAAACCCAAATAATTTAAAAATCAAAAGTGCTACCTTGACTGGATGGAGAAATAGAATCCATAATCACCAATTCAAAATTTCAAGAGATACTCACAATAAAACTTTGCACCAAACAAGTCTTCCTATAAATACAATTTCCGATGAAAGAAAAATTGATCCGTTTTCTTTGCAGCCATTATCATTGAACTTTTGGAGAACCAATCAATATATACATAATGGTCCAGCAATGTATTTTGTAATTGACTCGATGGAGAGTTCTAAAATAATTCTATATATAGGAGAAACAAATTCAGCAAATAAAAGATGGAAGGGAGAACATGACTGTAAAAATTACCTCATGAACTATAAAGAAGCCCTAGCTCAGAACAATCTCTCAAGTCACCAAGATATTCGTTTCTTCTTAGATGTACCTAAAGAAGTAAAATTAAGACGTAAATTAGAACAGCAACTGATATATTTATGGTTACCACCTTTTAATAAAGAAACTCGAGATAGGTGGTCAACTACTTTCACAAACAACTAAAAGTTAATTAAATCAATTTTAAAATGCAATTTTCCACATTCCAAAAAAATCTAGATAACTGGCAGGGTGCTTCATTAATTTTTGGAGTTTTAGAGGAAGAAATTGCAAGCCAACTTGAAAACATAAAATTTGTTGTAGACCCAAAATTATTATTAAAAAAAGTTACTCAAAAAAAATTCAAAGGAGAAAAAGGAACAACTTTAAGTTTTGAACTTCTAGATCAAAAATTAGAAACTTTAATAATAGTTGGTCTTGGTAAATCAAAAGATCTAAATAAAAGTGATATAGAAAAATCAATTGGAAATCTAATTAGGAAAACTGTTGACACAAATGAAAGAATCAGCATATTACTACCTTGGGATTTAATAAATTCAAAACTAGAAATAAATAAATTAGCAGAGTCAGCCAGATTATCCGCTTATAAGGACAATAGATTTAATAAGAAAAAAGATGAAAAGAAAGTTCTTAAAGAAATAGAGTTTTTGAATTTAAAAAAATTTGAGAATATTAACTTTGAAGAGACAGAAAAAATATGTGAAGGTGTAGAACTAGCCAGAAGACTTGTAGCCGCTCCTCCAAATAGTCTTACTCCCCAGGAAATGTCTTTGCAAGCTTCTCAAATAGCTAAAGATCATGGATTGGAAGTAAAAATTTTAGAGGCAAAAGAATGCGAAGACTTAGGAATGGGTGCATATTTAGCTGTAGCAAAAGGGTCTGATCTAGATCCTAAATTTATACATCTTACTTTGAAGACAGAGGGACCTATAAAAGAAAAGATTGCGCTAGTAGGGAAGGGTTTAACCTTTGATTCTGGAGGATACAACCTGAAAGTAGGAGCCTCTCAAATTGAAATGATGAAATATGATATGGGCGGAAGCGCTGCAGTTTTAGGAGCAGCAAAAGCACTTGGATCAATAAAACCAAAGGGTCTAGAAATACATTTTATTGTGGCAGCTTGCGAAAATATGATAAATGGATCTGCAGTACATCCTGGAGATGTAGTTAAGGCCTCTAATGGGAAGACAATCGAAATAAATAACACTGATGCAGAGGGTAGACTCACATTAGCTGATGCTTTAACTTACGCATCAAATTTAAACCCGGATTCAATAATAGATCTTGCCACTTTAACAGGAGCAATTGTTGTTGCTTTAGGAAATGATGTAGCTGGATTCTGGAGCAATAATAATGATTTAGCAAATGATCTAAAAGCTGCTTCAGCTCAGGCTGGAGAAGAATTATGGCAAATGCCTTTACAAAAATCTTATAAAGAAGGGTTAAAGTCTCATATAGCTGATATGAAAAATACAGGACCAAGAGCAGGTGGGTCAATAACTGCTGCTTTGTTTCTAGAGGAATTCTTTCATGAAGATATAAAATGGGCTCATATTGATATTGCCGGCACTTGTTGGACTGATAAGAATAAGGGGATTAATCCATCAGGTGCAACCGGTTTTGGAGTTAAAACTCTTGTTCAATGGATTAAAAACAAATAATTATATTTAGAATTATTCTGACCATAAATTGGTTGATCTAGCATTATCCCCCCACAACTTGTCCAATCTCTGATCTCTCCCACACGAGAATCTATAGAATTTATATTTTAATTCATTTCTCTCAGCAAAATCCTGATGATATTCTTCAGCTAACCAAAATTTACCTTTTGATTTTAGTTCTACAGATATTTTTTCTAATGGCACTTTCAATTCATTAGAAGCCGAAATAAGTGCATTTTTTGCATCACTTTCCTCAGTTGAACCCTTGAAAAAGATCACTGGCCTATAAGAATCTCCACGATCACAAAATTGTCCTTTACCATCAAGAGGATCAATATTCCTCAAATAGAGCCTAAGTATCTCAGATAAACTCACTAATTGGGAATCATAATTAACCAAAACCACTTCCTGATGCTCTTCATGATTTTCGTAGGTTGGATTTTGTAAATCCCCTCCTGAATAGCCACTTTGTACAAAATTTATTCCCTCAAGAGACTCTAAATCATGTTCTAAACACCAAAAACAACCTCCTGCAAGAATCAATTCTTCTGCCTGAGTGTTTATAGGGCTAATTAATATTGAAAGAGCAATTATTAGAGGTAAAAAATACTTCATTTTTTTATTATAGAGTTTAAATAATTGAATTAATAATCTCTTTAGCAGCTCGTTCTACTACACCTTCTTCGCCTAATTCTTTTTTTAAAAAAGCATAACCTTTTCTAATTTTTATTTTTTCTGACTTCCTTTCAAGAATTTTACAAGATTTATAAAAGATTTTCTTTTCGTCAAACTCTCTCTGTACAAATTCAGGGATTATTAACTTATTAACTAACAAATTTACAGGAGAAATAAATCTTACTTTAAAATTGAAAATTTTTTTAGCAATAAAAGCAGTTATCCTACTTACTCTATAACCAACAATCTGTGGTATTCCATATAAAGCTAATTCCATATTAACTGTCCCAGATTTGCAAAAAGCAATTTTTGTAAGCGAATAAATGTAAGGCTTTAATCTTGCGTTATCTTTTTGAGAAATAACTTTTCCTTTAACTTGATATTTTCTAAAGGCTTCATTGAATTTTTCATCAAAAACTTTCCTACAGGAGGGTATATAGACAACCAAGCTTGGATATTTTTGTTGTAATTTTCTTGCCGCCATCATAAATGTAGGTAATATATACTTCAATTCTTGAGGTCTTGATGCGGGCATTAAAAGTAGAATGTTTTCATCTGGGCGAAGACTTAGAATTGTTCGGGCATCTTTCTTTAGAGGAAGTTTTTTTGTCAAATCAATCATTGGATGTCCAACCCACAAAACATTTCCTCCCCTCTTTTTATAGAACGCTGCTTCTTTCTTGAAAATCGCAAAAATTTTATCAGAAAAATTTATTAAATTTGTCGTAGTATTATTTCCAATCCTCCAAGCCCATTCTTGAGGAGCAATATAGTAGAAAATTGGGATTTTAGTCCTCGATCTTTTTAATTTGGTTCCAATTTTTATATTGGGACCCATATAGTCAATCAAAATTAAGCAATCTGGAGGATATTTTTTTAATAATTTATAAAATCTTTTTTGAATTATTATTGTTGGAATAATAAGAGGTAAAGCCTCCCAAATTCCTATTGCACTAATTGAAGTAGTATCTTGAAGAATTTTCACCCCTTCATTCTTCATCCTTTCCCCACCTAATCCGCAAATTTCTAAATCAATAGATTTTTCTTTTGCTTCATCTAATAATGCTTTTGATAACAAACTTCCGTGCAAATCTCCGGATACTTCTCCGGTGCTTATAAATATCTTTTTATTCATTAATTAACTAAAGGCATTGGACCACGTCTTTCTTTAGATATTGAATCTTTTAAAAAATCACATAATTTTGTTGAAGAAATATCTAATTTGCCTTTTAATGCCATTCCCAATGCGTCAGACATTACATAATTGGACTTAAAAAGTAAATTCCAAGTGCTTTGCAAAAGTTTTAAATCAAAATCCTTATTTTCCAGCAATCCACTTCTTTTAATTCCAATCCTATTTAAACCTCTCAATCTTCCTGGATGACCTTCTGCCAAACAAAAAGGAGGTACATCTCTATCTACTCTAGTCATTCCTCCTATCATTGCTAAATATCCAATGTGTACAAATTGATGAATACCTAAACAGCCGCCAATAATTGCTTTATCTTCAACCTTTACATGGCCTGCAACTTGAACACTATTTGATAAAACTATCCTATCCCCAAGTTCACAATTATGGCCTATGTGAGTGTAAGCCATTAACAGATTATTATTGCCAATAATAGTTTTTTCTCCTTCATCAGTTGCCTTATTAATAGTTACACATTCTCTAAAAGTGTTATTATCCCCAATAATTACTTCAGTAGATGCACCTTTATATTTAAGATCTTGGGGATCCAGACCTATAAATACATTTGGAAAAACTTTATTGTTTCTACCAATTTGAGTTCTTCCTGTAATAACAGCATTAGGACCTATTTCAGTTCCTTTACCGATAGTCACATTAGGACCAACGATAGCTCCTTGAGAGATGATAACTCCATCATGTAATTCGGCACTTGAGTCAACAAAAGCGTTTGGGTGAACTTTTACACCCTCAAAGGTTTCCTTTAATTCAGCATTTTTGTTCTTCATATTTCTAATCAACTAATGAAAACATTAATTCGCCTGCACAAACCAACTTTCCATCAACGTGCGCCTCTCCTTTCACCTTGCCAAATCTTTTTCTTTTAATACTCAATAACTCACAAGTAATTATCAATTGATCACCAGGTACAACAGGTTTTCTAAATTTAACATTGTTGATTCCTGCAAAAACAAAAAGTCCTTTAGGGAGATCAGGCATTTGCGTTACTATTATTCCCCCAACTTGAGCCATTGATTCAACAATAAGTACCCCTGGCATCAAGGGTCTTTCGGGAAAGTGTCCTTGAAATTGAGGCTCGTTTATAGTTATATTTTTTACCGCGACAGCTCTTTCCCCAGGAATATGCTCTAAGACTTTATCCACGAGAGCAAATGGATACCTATGCGGTAATAAACCTAATATTTTCTCAGAGGAGAGTTGATTATTTTCACTGGATAATTTCTTTTCCAAAACAATTAAAGATAAAGTTAATTTTTTAGCGATGAGGCCAACAAAGCATTCAAAGAATGTGATCCTTTATAAACTAAAATTTGTGCCTTAGGTAACCCTACCAAAGCTAAGTCCCCAATAAGGTCTAAAATTTTATGTCTTATTGGTTCATTATCAAATCTTAATGGTGGATTAACCCATTCATCACCATCACAAACAAGAGCATTTTCCAAACTTCCCCCTTTGATTAATCCAAGTTCACTTAATTCTTCAAATTGATCCTTAAATCCAAATGTCCTTGCTGGAGCAATCATTTCAACGAAACTTTTTGGATTTAAATCAACTACAAAAGTTTGATTCCCAATTGCTTTATAGGAAAAACTTATAGTGGAAATAATTGTAGTTTTTTCGGAGGGGGTAGCTGCTATAACTGAGCCTTCTTTGTTTAAAATAATTGATTTATTAATCTCTCGAAAAAAATTATCAGGTTTGGGGGCTTTTTTTATACCTACTTCTTCAAAATCTCTAACCCACTGAATTGCCGAACCATCTAAAAGCGGGATCTCTTTACCATCAACCTCAATATGTATATAACTTAACCCACACCCTGCCATTGAAGATAATAAATGTTCAATAGTATATAAATTTCTCCCTCCTATTTTAACCGCGGTACAAAGCATCGTACTTCCTATTAAATCTTGGGTTAGCTTAAAAATCTCGTTAGGTTTATCCCTGAAAGAAACATGATAGCCCTCTTTTTCATAAGAAGAAATTTTAACTCTTGTTTTTTCTCCACTATGAAGGCCAATACCTTCTCTGGAGATAACCCCAGCTAAGGTATAGCAACAATCATAATTAGTAGGCCAAGAAAACACTTAAAACTTCCATCCTACTCCAAGTGTATATCTCCAATCTCCACTTAGATCCTTACTCGCAACGTCTAATCTTAATGGACCAATTGGTGTTTTCACTCCAACTCCCCCTCCTAGTGAAAAACCTGAACCTGACTTCTGCAATAATTTACCAGGTTTCCCAGGGATATCATTTTGAGATCCTAAATCACTTCCAGCATCTACAAAAAAAGCTCCCGATATCATTCTCCAAACAGGGAATCTATATTCAACTGTCCCCTCAACAAAACTTTTACTGACAGCTAAATCACAAGATCCCCAACCTCTAACAGATGATGTTCCGCCCATACAAAATGCTTCATAAGGAGGCAATTCTCCAAGAATAGTTCCTGCTTTAAATTGAAACCCAATCGCTTGGGGACAGTCTTCACTATCAGAATTACCAGACTTACATGCTTTAGTTAAATTTATTAATTTTGTTGGTATAAAAAATGAATAAGAGGCTTTCATTCTATTAAAAGTTGGAGAATTTTCTCCCATTGAAACAAACTGTTCAGTACCAAAACTAAATTTATTTCCTGAAGTTGGGTTAACGGAGTTATTCAAATTATTTCTAGAAGTAGTGGCGATAACACTTACTAATGTATTTTCTGCAGGACATGAACCATCATTTGGAGTAAATCCAATACATATAATATCGCTTATATTTCCTGTGGTTGGTGTCATATCACCATAAGCTTTTTGATTACCGTCACCATCAATCATCTTTACTTTCTTAAAATTCATTCCAGCTAGAATTCTCCACTTAGCAACCTTAAATGGATCTCCACCGTTTAGAGGCCTTGAGAAAGAAAATCCACCTCCAGTTTTTTCTAAAACTATTGATGAAAAAGTATCAGAGGTTGAAGTGTTTGTATCATCTACAGCGTATATACGCCCATTAGTTTCACTTTTAAATTCTTGAGGATAATCTCTACTTAAAAATAAATTTGTTTTAAAAGAAGTTTTATGTTTATCCCCCTTAATCCATGGATCAGATAAAGAGAAATTATAGGTAGTTGAATATTCTCCAAAATTTAGGTTTAGATTTGTGGACCATGCTCTACCAAGTGCATTTGTTTCCTGCAAACCAAGTGAGGCAAAGATCCCTGAACTATTGCTATAACCTAGACCACCTGTCAATGATCCTGTTCTTTGTTCACTCAAGTCTAAAAAGATTATTACTCGACCAGGATTTGAACTGTCAGGACCAAGGGAAACCTTTACATCATCAAATAAACTAGTAGCGTAAAGTCTTCTAATATCTGCTTCTAAAATTTTTCTGTTAAATATTGAACCTGGTTGTGTTTTCAATTCTCTTTTTATGACCCAGTCTTTCGTTTTCCCTTTTCTAGGTTCCCCATCAATAGAAGATTCACCATCAGTTCCTAGAAATCTTAACTGCACATCAGATACAATGCCTTCAGCAACATTTAATGTAACTATTCCGTTTTCATTTATTCTATCTGGGCCTTTAATTCTAGCTAAAGAATAACCCTCACTTTCATATCGCTTCTTTATTGTGTCAATTTTATTTTGAAATTCATTTAAATTAAGTGTTGTTCCATAATAATTCTTAAAAATTTCATCTACATATTCATCAGAGATTAAAGAGTTTTTTGAGTTTAGTTCAACTTTCTTTAAAATTGGATTAGGAACTACATTTACAATTAGCCTTACTCCTAATGGGCCATTTTGAGAGTTTATTTTAACTCCTGAAAACCAACCACTAGCATATATTGCATTAAGGTCTTTTTTTAAAATTTGATTATCAACAATACTGCCTGGCTTTATACTCATAGAATCATAGGCAGCTAATTCAAGTTTTCTCCCCTCGGGATGATTTTCCCAACCTTCGATAATTATTTCTGAAATAAGAACACTCTCTTTCTCAATATTGTCATTGTTTTCTGCGATAAAGAAATTTTTCTCTTGATTGGTATAAAGTCCTTGAAATAGGTTATTGTTTTGTTTATCTATTTCTGAAGTTGTAATTTTTTGCTCAAAGTCATTTGGCAAATACTTAGCAGCTAATTCTGAATTATTTGATATTAATATCAAAGGAGAACAAGCAATGTTTGTGAAAACTTTTCTAAATTTTAAAAAATGTTTTTGCATAGTACTTTTGCTTAAGGTAAATAAAACATTATTTATTGAATTGAGTTAAATGAAATCGTTAATTCTTCGGTTAATTTCACTATAAGCTTCAATTAGGCCGCCTAAATCATTTCTAAATCTGTCTTTGTCTAGACTTACAATTGTATCACTATTCTGATTAAGATCCCATAATCTACAATTATCAGGACTTATTTCATCCCCAAGTACTATGTTATTTTTAGAGTCATAACCAAACTCCAATTTAAAATCTACTAGTTGAAGTTGAATATTTTTAAAAAAATTTTTCAAGATTAAATTAATTTTTAAAGTTAACTCAATTATTAGATCTAGCTCTTTGGAGCTTATTATGTTCATTAATTCAATTCTATCTTTTGTAATTAGCGGATCATTAAGTTCATCATTTTTAAGATAAATATCTATTAATGGTTTTACCAAATTAGTACCAGATGCAATAGTAGTTTGTTTACACAAAGAACCATAAGCAGTATTTCTTAAAACAATTTCTAAGGGGATTATTTTTATTTTTTGTGCAATCATTGTATTTTCATTTTTAAGTTCAATAAAATGAGTTGGAATATTATTCTTTATAAGAATTTCAAAAATTCTTGCACTTATAAGGCAATTAAGTTTGCCCTTTCCTTCAAATTTAGCTTTTTTCAAAGCATTAAAAGCTGTAGCATCATCTTTAAATTCAATTATTACTCTATCTGCATCATCATGAGAAAATACTTTTTTAGCTTTGCCTTCATAAATTAATTCATCTTTATTATTCATTAAATTTAGGACCTCATTTGATTACTAAAAGTATGATTTGTAATTAACATATTTATTAGGGATAAATTTGAAATAGTTTATTTCATTTTAACTGATTATTCATCGAAACCTCATAACCAATAAAATCAAATTTATGAGTATTAATTCAAAAAATTTTAAAAACTTCAGTAGGTTAGAAAATATTTTAATAATTGGAAATGGAGGGAGAGAAAACTCTTTGGCTTGGGCTATTCAAAAAAATGTATTAGTCAAAAAAGTTTTTTTAATCCCTGGTAATGCTGGATCAGAAAGAATAAATAAATGTGAAAGAATAAAAATTGATATAAACAATAAAAAAGAATTAGTAGAAAAACTTAATTTTTTGAAAGTAGATTTAATTGTAATAGGCCCAGAAATACCTTTAGCGGATGGACTAGCTGATTTTCTTCGCGAAAAAGATTTTAAAGTTTTTGGTCCTGGTAAAGATGGAGCAAAATTAGAATATAGCAAATCTTGGGCAAAAGAATTTATGCAAGATGCAAATATTCCAACTGCTAAATTTTGGAAAGTAAATTCTCTAGAAGAAGCAAAAAAAATTATTCATTCAACATCGATTCCGCTGGTAGTTAAAGCGGATGGTTTAGCTTCAGGTAAAGGGGTTTTTATTCCTGATTCAAAAGAAGAATGTGTTAGAGCAACAGAATCAATCTTCAATGGTAAGTTTGGCAAATCTGGGGATATGGTAGTTCTTGAAGAGAAAATTCATGGTCCAGAAGTTTCAGTTTTTGCTCTATGTGATGGAATAAAATACATTTTACTTCCTACTGCTCAAGATCATAAACGACTTAATGAGGAAGATAAAGGACCAAATACGGGCGGGATGGGAGCTTATTCTCCTGCCCCACTATTAACAAAAAATTATCTTGAAAGAATTATCAAAGAGATAATTGAACCCACAATAAACGAACTCAATAAAAAAAATATTGATTATAAAGGGGTAATTTATTTTGGATTAATGATCACAAAATCTGGTCCTAAAGTTATAGAATATAATTGCAGATTTGGAGATCCAGAATGTCAAACAATAATGCCTTTGATGGATCAAAGTTTTGTATTTCTTTTAGAAAAATGCTCAATGGGAAATTTAACTGGTAGTGAAAAAATTAATACTTCTAATAAGGTAAGTGGTTGTGTAATAGCCACTTCAAAGGGATACCCACACGAATATAAAACTGGCTTTCCAATTAAAATTGGGAAGATAGATCCTAATGATTGTCAAATTTTCGACTCTGGTACTTCTTTAGGCAAAGATGGGGAATTATTAACTGATGGTGGGAGAGTTTTAAGCATTGTCTGTCAAGATAAAGATTTCGATTTGGTTTTTGAAAAAGCATACAAAAATTTAAAGGAAATAAATTTTGATGGTATTTACTTTAGAAATGATATCGGTCATCAAGTGAGAAAAAACTTTTTTAAGGAGAGTTAGGCTTATGGTAGATACTAATAATCAAGAAGGTAATGAATATAAAATCGCCGATAACGAAGATATTAATAATAATTATTGGATGAATAGACTTCTTACTTGGTGGAGTGGGTTTAGTTTAAGGACTAAATTATTAGCAATAGCAACTCTAGTTGTAAGTCTACTGATGACAGGAATAACATTTTTTGCATTAAACAGTATTCAAAGGGATGCTGGAATGAATGATACTAGATATGCACGAGATCTTGGATTATTATTATCGGGGAATGTCACTGAATTAGTTGCTAATAATCAAAAAAAAGAAATCTCAAATGTTGCTGAAAAGTTTTGGAGATCAAGCCGAAATCTTCGTTACATATTTTTTACAGATGCTGAAGACATAGTTCAACTTGGCATACCGATTAGTGCCACTCCTACAAGTTCAGATAGTCAGTTCCAGCTAACTAGAAGATTAAAACTACCATCAGAATTAAAGAAAAGGCCACAATTTCCATTAGTTAGACAACATGTTACTCCTCAAGGTCAAGTTACAGATGTTTTTGTCCCAATGCTTTGGAAAGGGAAATACCTTGGAACGTTAGCCTTGGGAGTTACACCCAATAAAAAAGCCTTAGCTAGTGCAGCACTTACTAGAGAAGTTACGATAGCTGTTTTTATCTCTATTTGGGTTTTGGTAATACTAGGAGCTGTATTTAATGCACTAACAATTACAAGACCTGTAAGGGAGTTAGTAAGAGGTGTCAGAGAAATTTCAAAAGGGAACTTCAAATCAAGAATTGCTTTACCTATGACGGGAGACTTAGGAGAACTTTTAAATGGATTTAACCGAATGGCCACTCAATTAGAAAATTATGATGAGGCAAATATTGAAGAACTTAAGGCTGCTCAAATAAAGCAGCAATCTCTTATAGCTACTATGGCTGATGGTGCAATATTATTGGATTCCCAGGGAAAGATTGTTCTCACTAATCCAACAGCAAAAAGGTTATTTCGTTGGGAAGGACGATTCCTAGAAGGAAAAATTTTTTTAAATGAGATACCTGAAATTTTATCTAATGACTTACACACAAATATAGAATCCATATTAAACAGAGAAAAGGAGAAAGACGATTTAAGGTTTAGCTTAGGTGAACCGGCTAGAACTTTAAGGATTGTCCTACAATCAGTATTAGATACAAACAAAGTTGAATTAAAAGGGATTGCAGTTACAATTCAAGATCTAACGAGAGAGGTAGAACTAAACGCAGCACAAAACAGATTTATTAGTAATGTTTCACATGAATTAAGGACACCACTTTTTAACATTAAAAGTTACGTAGAGACATTACATGATTTAAAAGATCAGCTCTCTAATGAAGAACAACTCGAATTTCTGGGTATTGCAAATTCAGAGACTGATAGGCTAACAAGGCTTGTGAATGATGTATTAGATTTATCAAGATTGGAGTCAGGGAAAATAATTCAACTTGAGGAAATGGATATAAAATCTGCAATAGAGCAGACTCTCAGAAATTACAGACTTAACGCTACAGAAAAAAATGTTTCATTGGCACATGATATAGAAGAAACTATTCCTCCAATTCTTGGTAATTTTGATTTACTTTTGCAAGTTTTTGATAATTTACTTGGTAATGGATTGAAATTTAGTCCTAAAAACAGCAACTTAATGATTAGAGCTTATACTTGGCCAGATTCCTGTCCTGCACTCCCACCGAGTAACTGCAACGATCCAGCTCCTCAATGTGAGTTAGTTTCACCACTACCAAAAGTAAGAATTGAGATTGCTGATACAGGATCAGGAATATCTCAAACGGATCAAGAAAAGATATTCGACCGTTTTTATAGAGTAGAGAATTCCGTTCATACTGAGCAAGGAACAGGTTTAGGTTTATCTATAGTGAGAGGTATAATTGAAAAACATGGTGGAGAAATTCGTATGGCTAGTGAATTGGGAGTTGGAACCACTTTTTGGTTTGATTTAGCATTAGCACAATCTGATAAAGATGAATTATTGACTCAGTCTATTAATAATACAGATACTTTTTCTAGCTCCGAAATTAAAGAAATTATCTAATTATTATCTACCCCTTTAAAAATATTTTGAACATTTTGATCAGGAACAACTCTATGTGGGGCACCACTAAATATCTGCTCAAAATTAGAAAAGGAATCTTTTATTTCAGGACCATTATTAGTGATAATAAATTCTCTTATTCTTTTATCATGCCATGATCCCCTCATTTTAAAAACATTTAAAGCTCTAGCCATCTCTCCTTTTATTTCTACATACTGGAGTAACAATATAGTATCCGTAATCGTTGAGATGTGAGAATCAGTAATAGAATGGCTACCCATGAATTCTTCTGCAGTATTAGTAAAAAAGCCTGCTATTTCTTCTTGTTTAGTATAACCAGTGACTGCAATAACAAACTGTCTGAATGCATTCAAACTTACACCTCGAGCTAATGCTGAGAGAGAATCTATTGCCATTCTCTTGGGTTTAAATTGATTAATTTGGGTTTTTATGATTTGTAAGTGATCTTCCAAACCAGTTGATTCAGGATATGCACAAATAATTTTTAATAACCCATCACTTTCCATCTTTTCAAAATCTATTCCCCAACTAGTAGCATTCCTAAGCAATTGAGCCCTAGATTCCTCATAAGCGAAAAGTATTGCTCTTTCACTATTGTTATAAGCGTCCTCTACAAATTTTGATACAAGCATTGTCTTACCTGTACCAGTAGCACCTGTGGCGAGGATAATGGAATCTTGAAAATAACCTCCTCCACACATTTCGTCAAGATCTTTAACTCCTGAACTAATCCTAATATTAGAAGATCTTTGCGTAAGTCTCATTGCTCCGAGGGCAAACACACTTATACCATCAGTTCCCATAGTGAAGGGATATTCCCCTTTCATATGAACTGTACCTCTTAACTTCAAAACTTCTAAAGTTCTTCTTCTCTTCTCAGACTCTAGAACATTTCTTAATAGGACAACATTATCAGAAACAAACTCTTCTACTCCATATCTGGCAATAGGTCCGTAATCATCAACCCTTTCTGTAGTCATCACTGTTGTAACTCCTATTTCTTTCAATCTTGCTATTAGCCTAAATATTTCTCTTCTGACAACGTAAATAGCGTCATATTGTTGGAAAACAGCAGTTATTGAATCTATTGCAACTCTTTTGGCTTTATATTTTCTTATTGCATAACTAATTCTCTCAATAAGACCAGACAAGTCAAAGTTACCGGCGACATCTTGACCATCAGGATCGGGAGAAGCATCTAATATGAATAACTTATTTTGATCAATTAATTCTTGCAAATCCCATCCGAAGCTAGCAGCATTTCTTATTATGTCTAAAGGCGATTCTTCAAACGTGACGAATATCCCTGGCTCATCAAAATTACAAATCCCATGGTGTAAGTATTGAAGCGAAAAAACAGTTTTACCAGTACCTGATGTGCCACTAATGAGTGTACTGCGGGATACAGGCAACCCTCCTCTACAAACATCATCGAAGCCTTCTATTCCCGTAGGTAATTTTTGCACTTGCATTTTATTTGATTTGCCAAATTTCTTATCTTTCATAGTGATGTGCTAAAGAAAATTAAATAAAAATAAACAATAAAGTTATTTCTAATTATAAAAGTTTTCTATATATTACTTATCTCCACTATATTCAGTTTCAGTTAATTCATCAAAAAGTAAATCTAAACCGATTAAAACTTTTTCTCTATCAGAAAGGTCACCAATTATTCTTCTAACTGGTGGAGGTAAAATTTTAGATAAAGTTGGAGTAGCAAGAATCTTATCTTCCTCTGCAAGTTGTGGTTGCTTAAGTACATCTATAACCTTCAAGGCATAAACTCCTTTAAATTCATTTTCTAGAATTTCTCTTAGTGTATTTAAAGCTCTCATTGAATTAGGGGTATTTCCAGCAACATAAAGTTTTAAAATATAAGTTTTTCTTGCTGCCATTATTTTGATTCCTCAAATTGATATAAAAGATTTAAAACGACCCTTGACTTATTACACTACAAAATAAGAAAATAGACAAACTATTATGATTGCTTTTCTGGCTTAATCAAATTATAAATTTGAGCCTAATAGCGTCTCTAAAACATGACTAATTCTAAAAAATCCTCAAACAATTCTTCTAAAAGTAATGAATTGTATGCAATAGCAGAGACTTCAGGCCAACAATTTTGGTTCGAAGTTAATAGATACTATGACATTGATAGGTTAAATGCAAAAGAAAAAGATAAGATAACGCTAGAAAAAGTTTTACTTTTAAAGGATAAAAACTCCATTACTATTGGTAAACCTTACATTAAAGATGCAAAAATTGAATTAGAAGTCGTTTCGCACAAAAGAGATAAAAAAATCCTTGTATACAAGATGCGTCCTAAAAAAAAGACAAGAAGAAAAATGGGCCACAGACAAGAACTCACAAGAGTTATGGTAAAATCTATATCAGTTGTTCAAAGTTCCCCTAAGTCTTCTCCTAAAAAAGAAACTGTTAAAAAGGAACCTAAACCAAAATCAGAAAAATCTACAAACTAAACATTACTAATGGCACATAAAAAAGGAACAGGCTCTACAAGGAATGGAAGGGATTCAAACTCTAAAAGATTAGGAGTAAAAGCTTATGGTGGTGAAAAAGTATCTGCAGGATCAATTTTGATTCGTCAAAGAGGTACCTCTTTTCTACCTGGAATAAATGTTGGCAAAGGTAAAGATGATACTCTTTTTGCACTTAAAGAAGGAATTGTAAACTTTGAAAGCATAAAGAGAAATCTAAGAAATAGAAAAAGAGTTAATATAGTTATCTAATTTTCTTGTAAGCTCTTGCAGTTATGAGAATAGGATGAAAAACTTCTAAAAAATTTGATTGCATTGTTTTAAAAAAGTTTTCAATAATTTGATTATCATCTATATGGAATGGATATTCATTTTTTTCTCCTTTATAAAAATACCAATTCAATAAAGCAATAGAATTACAATCCATAATCTCCTTGAAAATCTCAATTTGGGAAGCTGGATCTGCAAGATGTTCCAATACATCAAGACAAACTATCGTATCAAATTTCGATATTTGTGCATCTTCAATTGACTTGAAAAAAGTAATTTTTTTTTCGACTCCTAATTCCTTAGCCCTGTACTCAACAAAGTTTCTATTTGTTTCATTAATATCAACAAAAAAAACATGCTCAACTTTTGAAGACATCGCATTAGCCAATGCATGCGTACCAATCCCTCCTCCGAAATCTAAAACTAAATCTCTAGAAAATCTCTGCTGAAGTTTTAAAGTATCAGTAATGTAATCCTTGCTTGTAATATGCCAAGCAGCTAAATCAGCTAAATGCCTATCTCCAACGATCTTAGTATAAAAATCTGAAACATCACTTAAAGCATCACCAGGGTGTAAATTTGCCAAATTTATCTTTGCATTTGCAAGGAATCCATCTAAATCACATTCTTCAATAGATAAGAATTCCATTAAATGTGATTTCAAATTGAAAGCATTGTCTAAAAACTCTTTTAAAATAAAATTATTGTTTTTCAATTTCGTACTCTAAATTTCCAATACCAGAATCATAGAATGGTTATAAATCTTTCTCAAAGTATTCTTAATATTAAAAATGGAAACTAAAGATGGATTCTTAGTAATTAATAAAGATAAAGGCTGTACCTCGCATGATTGTGTTAAACAAATAAGGAAGTTATTAAATACAAAAAGGGTCGGACACACAGGAACTCTTGACCCAGAAGTTATAGGAACATTACCAATCGCGATAGGCAGTGCAACAAGATTTATTCAATATCTTCCTCAGGGTAAAACTTACATAGGACAAATTAAATTAGGGATAAGAACTAACACTGATGATATTCACGGAGAAATAATTAATCAAAAAAGTTGGCCTAAAATCAGTCATGAAAAATTAGATCAATACTTAAATAGATTTAGAGGAATTATTAAACAAATTCCGCCGAAAGTATCTAGTGTGCACGTTAATGGAGAGAGAGCTTATAAAAAATCTTTCAGGAATGAAAATTTTGAATTAGCACCAAGAGAAGTAAAAATAGACGAACTTATTTTAATGGAATGGGACCAAATAAACGGAATCATAGAAATAAAAATCAAATGTTCAGCTGGCACATATATAAGAGCAATCGCAAGAGATATAGGAGAAATTCTTAATTCCGAAGGTTGCCTTCTACAACTAAAAAGGATTTCAGCTTGTGGCTTTGATGAACAAAACTCGATAAAAATATCTGATCTCGAAAAAGAAAAAGGGAAAAAAAACTCGAAAAATTTTATTATTCCAACAATTTCTGCTCTTAATCACATTTCAACATTTGTCTTAAGTAATGAAGAACAAATCAATTTTTGGCAAACAGGAAGAGCTATTAAAGTTGATATTAATTACTTCCATGAAAGCAACTCTTTTGACTATAAAAAACCCATAAAAGTTATAGATAAAAAACAATCCCTTCTTGGGATAGGCTTCTTAAATAAAGATCAATCTAATATAAATCCAAAATTAGTCCTTAATGCCAAATAACTTCTATAAGTACTCTTTTCTAAAAGGTTTAATCTTCACACCCCTATAAAAATACTTTAATATTCTTTCAGCTTTTCCGCCTCTAGACGCCAGATGTTTAGCACCCCATTGACTCATTCCTACTCCATGACCTGATCCTTGTCCAAAAACTATCAAACCTTTTTTTGTAGGCAATTTATTGTTTAATTTTTCCTCAAAAAATTTAAATCTCACAAAATTACTGTTGAGGCCTAATCTTTTTCTTAAAACTACCCCAGACATTTGATCAGAACTATAAGCCCCAATAAGTTTTACATTTTTCACCCTTCCTGTGCTAGTAATATCTAGAATCTCTATATTTCTTAAACCTCCAATCTTGGGAAATAAATTTGCTAATTCATTACTCGAAAATTTTTTTTGCCATCTAAATTTTGGATTGTTTTTATCAAAATCTTTCACACTTGATAAATATGGATATTTATTCTTCCATACATCTTGACTGTTTTCTGTCATTCCACCTGAGCTGCTATGGAATAAAGCATTAATTAATTTATTTTTATACGTCAAAACCAAAGATCTTGTACTTTTAACGGCTCGAATAGTTTTATAAGTTCTTGACTCCAAGCCATTATAGACTTGGTTGTTCTGGGTTGAATCAATATCAAATAAATTATTTCCCTTTTGCTTTAAAGCATAAGTTCTTGAGGCAATTGCTTGTGCTTTTAATGCTTCAATAGGCCATTTTGTTGGCATCTCTGAACCCACTACACTACTAAGGTATTTCTCTATTTCTAAAACATTCACC
The DNA here is from genome assembly GCA_003279535.1 of Prochlorococcus sp. AG-402-C22. Lineage (GTDB taxonomy): Bacteria > Cyanobacteriota > Cyanobacteriia > PCC-6307 > Cyanobiaceae > Prochlorococcus_A. The sequence goes on along the minus strand of QCHO01000014.1, from coordinate 6,367 downwards.
ACCAATATTTCAGTATCAAGGACAAAAAGATTAAGCTTACCAGAAAATCTCTTCTGACCTACCCATATACCTCTTCTATCAGAAGATCTAATTTGAAATTGTTGATTACTTTTTAAGTCATATTTTTTTTGTTTATTTTTATCAAAATATAAAATATTTCTATTTTTCTCATTTTTCAAAGTTAGGCCTTTTATTTTTTTTCTTGAAAAAAATTTCCCCTCTATGGTTAAAGGATTTGATCTATTTGATCTAATCCTTAAATTATTATTTTTTGATATTAAAACTCTGATTATTGGCTCTCTAGATGCAAAAACCCTCTCACTCTGAAAAACACAAATAAGTAAAATACTAATCAGGAAAAATTTACTATAATAATTTTTAAATTTAAGTATCACTTTGTTTAAAAAACAAACTCTTAATTTGCCTAATTTTGACTAAAAGTCTAGATTTAATCCAGATATAAAAATAAAAATATCATAAATAAGTGAATATCACCTTCCTAGGAACAAGCTCTGGAGTCCCATCCTTAACGAGAAATGTTTCTTCACTAGCTCTTAAATTATCACAGTCATCAGAAGTTTGGCTTTTTGATTGTGGAGAGGGAACGCAACATCAAATAATGAAAAGCAATATTAAATCTTCACAAATCAAGAAAATATTTATTACACATATGCATGGAGATCATATTTATGGTTTGCCTGGACTTTTAGCTAGCTTAGGTCTATCAGGAAATAGTAAGGGTATCCAAATTTACGGTCCTTCAGAGTTACGAAGTTTTATAAATTCCGCACTTAAAAGTAGTTTTTGCAACTTGTCTTTCCCATTGCATTTTGTGGAAGTTGAAAATTATGCATCAGAAAATAAAATTCTATTTGAAAACAACAAAATAAAAGTAAATTGCGCCTGCCTTAAACATAAAATACCTGCTTATGGTTATCGAGTTAGTGAAAAAGATAAGCCAGGTATATTTGATATCAAAAAAGCAGAGTCTCTAAAAATAGCACCTGGACCAATTTATTCAGAACTGCAACAAGGTAAAAAAGTAGTATTAGCGGATGGTAGGACATTTGATGGGAAAGAATTCTGTGGACCACCTAGAGAGGGTGCAAGTTTTGTTTATTGCACAGATACTGTCTTTAGCGAATCAGCAGTGTCATTATCAAAAAATGCCGATTTACTTGTACATGAATCAACATTTTCTCAGGAGGATGAGATCATGGCCTATGAAAAATTACATTCCACAACAATCATGGCTGCAAAAACAGCATTATTATCTAATACAAAAAAATTAATTATTACTCATTTAAGTCCAAGATATACTAATAAAAATTCAATTACACCAAGCGATTTGCTTAAAGAGGCGCAAAAAGTTTTCCCAAATACTCAGCTTGCAAAAGATTTTCTAACTGCAGAAATTAAATAAACTGCAACAGTTCGTTAGCAGGAGCGTTGTAAATGACCAACCCATGAAATAATAGTCTTAGGTTTTTCTATTTGATGTCGATCGAAATGGTCTCTATTTTTTCATCACTACATAAGTCTTTCAAAAGACTATTTATTTTTCTTCCTTTAATTATTGGTTTACTTCTTAATCCAATTTCTGCTAATGCACTTTATCCTAGTGATCCTTCATCAGTAGATGGATTGAAAGAAGATCTTCATGGAGCAGATCTTCAAAATAATGAATTTGTAAAATATGATTTATCTTATCAAGATTTAGGAGAGGCTAATCTACAAGGCGCTTATATGAGCGTGACAACTGCAAAGAATTCTAGTTTCAAAAGCGCCAACATGAAAGATCTTATTGCATATGCTGTACGTTTTGATAATGCTGATTTATCTGATGCGAATCTTACAAATGGTGAGCTAATGAAAAGTGTTTTTGATGGAGCAATTATAGATGGAGCAGACTTTACAGATGCAAATCTTGATCTTTCTCAGAGAAAATCATTATGTGAAAGAGCTAGTGGAACTAACCCAAATACTGGAGTTAATACAATTGACAGTCTTGAATGTACAGGCTTAAAAGGTTACATGCCACCAAAGCCAAAAGCATAAGATTTAAAGCTGACTAACTTCAGATGGGAAGATATTACCAGGCTCTTTTGAGCCTGGTTTTTTGCTATACCACCATTCTTGTATATCTGAAGAAAATTTCTTTGAAAAAAGAGTTATAACTGTTTCAACAGGTTTTGATCCGGGCTCCAAAATCTGAACTGAGTAAGATGGGCATTTTCTTGAAGCCATATCAGCAACGAACCTAGAACCTATTCTTCTCCAACTAGGCTCCTTACTTCTCCAAGCAAGTCTTGAACAGGGCCAGGGTAACTCTTCTCTATCATATAGTCTGCAACATGGTCCAATTACCCTATAACTGTACTGACCTCCATAACTTGATTGAACACTGCCAGTTTTAAAAAATTCATATTTGTTCATTCACAAAAAAAGCCACCTTTATAGAGGGTGGCAGAGAAATAATAAATAATCAACTTAGAAAAGTTAATTTTTTATAATTAATACAATTCTTCCTCAGCATGAGTTGTAATTGTTACGTCAGATGTTGGATAAGCAACACATGTAAGTACAAAACCAGCTTCAAGTTGGTCATCATCCAAGAAACTTTGATCTGATTGATCAACACTACCTGAAGTGACTTTTCCAGCACATGTTGAACATGCTCCAGCTCTGCAGGAATAAGGAAGGTCTATACCTTGTTCTTCAGCAGCATCGAGGATGTACTGGTCATCAGGTACTTCGATAGTTGAATTTAAACCTTCACCTTCGTTGATGAGTGTAACTTTGAAAGAAGCCATTTAAATAAAAAATTGTTGGTAGTTAATACCTATCAATTACATTTTTAACATCGATTGGGTCGATATGTGAGATTTTGAAGTAAAAAATGACACAATAAAATGTATTAAAGAGTATCCATAAGAAAAACTTATACTAAGGTTGTATCGCTGGCTTTTTCGCAGTAATACATGCCCAATCTTTTCTAGTTGATACATCCAATAAATTCAAGTCATTTTTAATTAATGTTTGTATGATTTCATCTTTTTGTGAATTCAGAATTCCACTGAAAATGACTTCCCCATTGTTTCTCAAGCACTTATAAATATTTGGAATCATTTCTTTTATGACTTCAGCAAGAATATTGCATAAAACAAAATCGAATTGTTTGAGTTGATTTTTTAAAATTACCTCGTTAAAAGATCCCAAATATGTATTTAAGTTTTTTAAATTACCGAAATTTAGTTGAAAATTAGAGTTGGTTGAATTTATAGCTAAATAATCATTATCCACTGCACAAACGTCTTTAGCACCAAGCAATCTTGCGGCGATACTCAAAATCCCGCTACCACTCCCAATATCTAATACCCTTTTATCAGAAAATAAAATATTCTCCATTTTTTCCAAGCAAAGATAAGTCGAAGGGTGACTTCCTGTACCAAAGGCTGCTCCAGGATCAATTTTTATGATTCGTTTATCTTTAAATTTTTCATCTAGATTTATCCAACAAGGCAATATTAAAAAATAATTTCCTACTAATTCAGGCGACCAATATTTCTTCCAGCTTGTCAACCAATCTTCTTCTTTAATAAGACTCCAGTCAAAAAATTGATTCTGCGGGTCATTAATGTTTAGAAGTTTGCTTATTATTTTTTCAAAACTACTTCTGGAACTCTCGCCCCAATTATCAATTGGAAGCCATATATGCACCTCTTTTTTATTTTCATTTTCAATTAAATATTCAAATGAAAAACTAAATATTCCCAGCTCATTTAATTTCCAAATAATAATTTCTTCTGAATCGCTTTCTATCAGAAAAGTTACTTTATACCAATCTTTAACTGCCATTATTGATTTAGACTTTTTATAAAGTAACAGGATTAGCGCTAGTAATTCCCTCTACTTTAATTATGGTGTCAAGCAACTTATTAGGTATTGGATCATCAATACTAAGCACCATAACAGCTTCTCCTCTGACAATTTTGCGCCCAACTTGCATAGAGGCAATATTTACATTGTTGCTCCCCAATAGAGACCCAAGCTTACCAATAATACCAGGCATATCTCTATGCCTAGTAACCAACATATACCTGCTTGGCGATACGTTAACAGGATATTGATCTATACTGATAATTCTTAATTCTCCATCAGCAAAAATACTTCCTGCTACGCTATGGTCACCATTATCTCCATAAGTAGTTAATTGAAGCGATCCACTAGCAAATTCAGGTCTTGCCTCATCTTTACTCTCAACCACTGAAATGCCTCTAGATTCTGCTTCTAAAGAAGCGTTCACATAATTTATCCTATCTCCCAAAGCCTTGCTTAGTAGGCCTTTTAAACTAGCTATTATTAAAGGTTGCGATGGATGTTGAACAAATTCACCTTGAAGCTTTACCTCTAGTTTCTGTATCTGTCCCCCTGAAAGCTGGCCTATCAGAAGGCCCATTGTTTCAGCCAACTGCAGATGAGGTTTTAGGCTATCCATAATATCAGGGCTTAACCCCGGTATATTTACTGCAGTTCTAGCAGATAAACCAAGCAAGACATCTCTGATTTGTTCTGCAACATCAACAGCTACATTTTCTTGTGCTTCCCGAGTAGATGCTCCCAAGTGAGGAGTAAGAATAAGATTCTTTTCAACCTTCAAAAGTGGTGAATCAGATTCCAAAGGTTCTTTAGAAAAAACATCTATAGCAGCGCCTCCAATCAATGATTTATTTAAAGCTTCTGCTAATGCTTCTTCGTCAATTAAGCCTCCTCGAGCACAATTAATTAATTTTGAGCTACTTTTCATACTTTTAAGCACCTCCATATTTACTAAATTCTCTGTCTCTGGTGTGCGAGGCAAATGCAAAGTTACATAATCGGATTGTTGGAATAAATCCTCTAGTTCAGATAGTTTAACTTGTATTTGTTGAGCTCTTTCAGTTGAAACAAAAGGATCATATCCGTAAACTTCCATTCCTAATGCATTAGAAACTTTCGCCACATGAGCACCAATTTTCCCTAAACCTACTACACCTAATTTTTTTTTATAAAGCTCATTACCGACAAATTTCTTTCTTTCCCATTTACCTAACAAAGTACTACTATTAGCAATTGGAATATGTCTAGATAATGCCAACATCATAGCTATAGTATGTTCGGCAGCAGCTATTGTGTTACCTCCTGGAGAATTAACAACAAGAACTCCTTTTTGCGTAGCAGCCTTAACATCTACATTGTCGACTCCAACTCCAGCTCTTCCAATAATTCTCAGTTTACTTGAAGAATTAATAATTTCCTCAGTCACTTGAGTCCCAGAGCGAATCATTAAAGCATCATAATCTTCAATAATGGAAGCCAGCTCAGATTCTGAGATTCCTATCTTCTGATCAACCTGAGCAACTTGTGAAAGAATATCGATTCCTGTTTGATCAATTGGATCTGTGATGAGAACTTTTGTCATTTAAGATTGGTTCTTTAATCTTTTACTTTAACCTAATCTATAGTGTATGTATCTTATTTTATTAATTTGAATAACACACAAACATTTGAGGATTAAAATTTGACTAAAAGTATTGTGATATTTGAAGACATTGATAAATGTATCCAGCTATTTGATGTTTTCAAAGAAAAATCAGTAATGCTCTCTGAAGCTATTTTGATCCCCCCAATAAGTGAAAAAATATCATCAGATGAAACAGAATTGCTAAATAAGAAAGCTAATATCTTATTCAAATCTCAAAATTTTGAAGATATAAGAATCTTAAATCCTAAACTTGATAGAAAGATTAGACAAAAAAATATGAGTAGATGGCTAATTCCATTTGGTTTTATAGCTGGAATATCTTTTTCTAATATGACAAATTTATCTACTTTCAGCTTTCTTGGTTTAAATAACCTCGGACAATCCTTAATTGGAGGTCTTTTAGGAATGGGTTCAGGATATTTAGGCAGCATTGTTTCTTCTGCAAGTATTAATATTAGTAGAAATAAAGAGTTGAGATCAATTATTAATTTAAATAAAGAGGGTAAATGGCTTGTTCTGCTTGAAAATCAAATTGGAACTGAATTACCTTGGGCTTTGATAAAACAATCAGAAGCAAAAGATATAATTTTTTTAGAAGGCTAAATGATTGATTTAAAAGGAATCTTATTAAATTCAAACTACAAAAAAGAGACTGAGGAATTAATAAATATTGCTAACTTAGCTTACAAACACTGGGAAACTTATTGGACTGGATTTAATTCAACTTATGTTTGCGAAGAGATACTAAAAGATTTTGAAAATTTAAGTGATTTCAAATTTTTTATTTATGGAGGATTCTCCTCTTCTCAAAGATCTAGAATAGCTTGCTTTAGAGGAGATAAT
>QCHO01000013.1 GCA_003279535.1 Prochlorococcus sp. AG-402-C22 | reverse complement strand
AGTAACTTTAGTAGGCAATATTTAAAAAAATTCAAGAGTTCAAAAATATAATTTTAATTTTCCATGATAAATAATTTAAGAGATCAAATACCAGCATTAAAAAATAAGTATTATTTCAACTATGGAGGTCAAGGGCCATTACCAAAATCTTCTCTAGAATCAATAGTTAAAACTTGGGAAATTATCCAAGATTTAGGACCATTTACCAATGATATGTGGCCTTTTATTTTCAAAGAAATATTGACCACAAAAAGAATCATTGCACAAAAATTAGGTGTTAATTCAAAGAATGTGGCTTTAACCGAGAATATCTCTTCTGGTATGATTTTGCCTTTTTGGGGAATAAAAGTGGAAGAGGGAGAAGAGTTGTTAATAAGTGACTGTGAACATCCTGGAGTAGTAGCTGCAAGTCGAGAATTTTGCAGAAGAAATAAATTAATATTCAAAATTTTGCCAATCCAAAAAATAAAAAATCTAAACGATGAAAATATAATTTTAGAGATTTCAAAAAATCTAAATAGTAAGACTAAAATCCTAATTATTTCTCATATCTTGTGGAATTTTGGATATAAAATTCCTTTAAAACAAATTTCCATAGAGTTAAAAAATAATCGAGAAAATTCTTATCTACTTGTTGATGGTGCTCAAAGCTTTGGGCATATAAAAATTGAAGAGGAAGTTTTTTATTCTGATTTATATTCAATAACTTCTCATAAATGGGCATGTGGTCCAGAAGGACTTGGAGCTATTTATGTTTCAGATAGATTTATTCATGAAACAGATCCAACAATAATTGGTTGGAAATCATTAAAAAAAGAACAAGGTATCTATGAGCCTTCAGATAATATTTTTCATGATGATGCTAGGAAGTTTGAAATAGCTACCTCTTGTATTCCTTTACTAGCTGGGCTCCGGAATTCTATAGATCTATTAGATAAAGACTGCCCTGAAAAAGAAAAAATAAAAAATATAAAAAGATTAAGTGAGAAACTTTGGAATGAATTAAATCAATTAAAAGAAATTGATTTAGTTTTAGAAAAAAAATACTTAAATGGGATAGTTAGTTTTAATATTAAAAATATCGAAGATAAGGAAAAATTTGTTAGTAAACTTGGAGAAAAAAAAATTTGGATTAGAGTTTTAGAAGATCCAAAATGGTTTAGAGCATGCGTTCATCAAATGACAACAGAAGCTGAGGTTGATTTACTTTCTAAAGAAATAAAAAAAATATTGACTTAAAGATCTATTGATATAAAAATAAAATTTAGTTTACCAAGGTATCTCCGCGCTGTCCCATGCAATAAATTTTCCAGTAGATGCTGGAGTTTGATTTTTAATAATATTAATCAAAAATTGGGATGATTTTTCTTTACTAAATAATTTATGTTCTGGAACAAATTTATGAAAAGGTCTAGATAAATCAGTATCTACTGTTCCTGGATGAAGCAAAGTAATAGTAGCCTTTGGGAAACGTCTAGCCCACTCAATACTTAAAGATTTAAAAAACTGATTTTGGGCAGATTTTGCAGCTCTATATGAATACCATCCTCCAGTTTGATTATCTCCAATGCTTCCCACTCTTGCACTTATACTTGCAAAATTAAAATCAATATCTTTTGGTATAAATTCTTCAATAGTTTTAGCTAATAAAATAGGAGAAAAGGCATTTATTGAAAAACTTTCCATCATATTTTTTTTATCGAGATGTTGTAATCTTTTTTCTGGTTGAAGAGAATCACTATGAAGTCTCCCTGTAGCATTAATGACTAGTCTTAATTTTGAAGGATGATTTGTTATTTTATTTTTCAACTGCAAAAGTGATTGAGAATCCTCTATGTCTAATTCCCAAAAAGAATTAAATTCGCTTTTTCTTCCACATAAAACAACATCTAAGCCTTTTTCACTTTCACTCAAATCTTTAGCTATTTGCGTTCCAATTCCACCTGCGCCTACTATTAAGGCTAACCCTTTCATTTTATACAAAATAATTTTTTTTATTCTAAGAAACTTTTCTTGTGATTTGGGTAAAGATTCTTCTAATTTGATTAGCAAATTTTATTTAGATTTACTTTTTTCTTGTAATAATTTTTCAGCTATTTTTCTATCATCAAAATCAATCACTTTATCTTTGAGAATTTGATAGTCTTCATGTCCTTTTCCTGCAATTAAAACAATATCTTCTTTATTAGCAAATTTGATAGATTCATTTATTGCTTTAAATCTATCAATATCAATTGTTATTTTTTCTATTTTTTCTATACCCATCAAAATATCATTTATTATCTTTTGCGGTTCTTCTGATCTTGGATTATCTGAAGTTATAAACACGTGATCAGAAAACTCTTCAGCTATTGATCCCATTAAAGGCCTTTTACTAAGATCTCGATCTCCTCCACAGCCAAAAACAGTAATGAGTTTACCTTTACAAAGTTTTTTAATTGATTGCAAAACTTTTTTTAATCCATCAGGCGTATGAGCATAATCAATGATTACTGTTGGAAGTGATCTTGAAACGTCATCATTATCAATTTCTATTTTCTCCATTCTCCCTGGTGCACCAGGGAAAGATTGTATTAACCTTGATAAATCATTTAAAGAGAAATTAAGTTTATACAAAATTGTTATTGCTTGAATAGCATTCATTAAATTAAATTCACCAACAAGTGGAACAAAAAGATTAATTTTTTCCTTAGGTGTATGAAAAATACAGGTAGAGCCACTTTCAGTAAATTTTTTATCTGTTACGAAAAAAAAATCACCATTTTCAAATTCACTGCTTGTCATCTTTGTCGAGACTAATGAAGATCCTTTTTCAAGATCAGATGATAATTTAGATATCCAAGGGTCATCGTTATTTAATACAGAAATTCCATCTTTTTCTATTAAGTAAGGTGGGAAAAATAATTTTCTTTTTGTTTGAAAATAAGATTCCATATCTGAATGATAATCAAGATGATCTTGAGTTAAATTAGTAAAAATAGCCGCCTCAAATTCGCAGCCTGATATCCTGTTTTGAGCAATAGAATGAGAACTTACCTCTAATATCGCGAATTCAGATTCTGCCTCAACAGCAGCATTTAATTTCTTTTGGAGTTTATCAGCGAAATCAGTTGTATGAGAAGCCACTTCAGAGAAGCCAGGCCATCTATTGAACAAGGTCCCAAATAATGCAGTCTTTTTCCCTAATTTTTTTAAAAGATATTCCAACAAAAAAGTAATTGTCGTTTTTCCATTTGTACCCGTAACACCAATAAGTTTAAGTTTTCTTGAAGGCCTGTTCCAAAACGCAGCGACTATTTGACCAAAAATATAATCTAAATTATCCTCTATAATTAAAATTCTTTCTCGATCAATAGAGCCAATTTTCTGTTTTGCAGCAGATCCAATAATGGCAGCAACTGCACCATTTTCAATTGCCTCAATACAATATTTTCCTCCATCAACATTTAAACCAGGCATACCTAAAAATAGAGTTCCTTTTTGTACTTCTTTAGAGTTAAAAGAAATATTATTAATTTCTTGATTTACAAGATCTAAAGATGGGGTAATTCCTACTAAATCTAAAAGTTTATGTAATTTTATAGATCTCATATAATAAAAATTATTTCTTCAAAGGGCACTAATATTTTTTTGAAACCAATTCTTTAATTGATCATCTTTTAATCTTGGAGAAACACGAGGCAATTCTATAATTTCCTTCGACCTAATTCCTTCAACAGCAACAACAGGTACTTCATAATCATATTTTTTATATTTATCTTTATATAAATCGACCCTATCAATATCAATTTCTTTAAGCTCCTCTAGATTAGGGAATAAATCATTAAGATTTATTTTTGCCAGTTTGTTCTTTAATGAATCACAAAGGCAACATCCCTTCCTAACAAAAATAAATATTTTCATTTATTTAATCAGGAACAGGATCGCATCCACAGGGAGTTAAAGGATGACATCTACTTAATCTTCTTAAAGTTAACCACCCTCCTTTCCAAGGACCATGTCTAGTAATTGCTTCGTATCCATAAGAGCTGCAACTTGGAATAAATCTACATCTTGGTCCGAAAAAAGGAGAAAACCACTTTTGATAGAACGAAATCATAAAAAGAAGTACAGAAGTAATTGATTGATTAATAGTTTTGAACACTTTAATGATGTAAAATGATATTTCAGTAGTAATTTAGTTTAATTGAATTTAATCAATTATCCAATTTATTGCAAATTTCTATTTAATTAAAAATTATGTCAAGATACCGCGGCCCCAGATTAAGGGTTACGCGTCGCTTGGGAGAACTACCAGGTCTCACTAGGAAAGCTTCAAAGAAGTCTAATCCTCCAGGTCAGCACGGCCAAGCCCGTCGCAAGCGATCAGAATATGCAATTCGTCTAGAAGAAAAGCAAAAACTTAGGTTTAATTATGGGGTTTCTGAAAAACAACTAGTACGTTATGTAAAAAAAGCCAGAGCTCAAGAAGGATCTACAGGAACAAACCTCCTAAGACTTTTAGAAAACAGACTAGATAATGTTTGTTTTAGATTAGGTTTTGGAGGTACCATTCCAGGCTCAAGACAACTAGTAAATCATGGCCATGTTACTGTAAATGGAAAGGTTCTTGATATTGCTGGTTATCAATGCAAATCAGGCGATGTAATCGGAATTAAAGAAAACAAAGCAAGCAAAAAACTTGTAGAAGGTAATATAGAATTCCCTGGTCTAGCAAATGTCCCCCCACATCTTGATTTAGATAAACCTAAATTAATGGGAAAAATAACTGGTAAATGCGATAGAGAGTGGGTGGCTCTTGAAATAAACGAACTACTAGTTGTTGAATATTATTCAAGGAAAGTTTAATACAACTTTTCTTTGGATTATTAAATCTCTCTTTTAAAAAATGAGAGATTTAACTTAATTCTTATTTTTAAAAATAATGGAAAATAAGAAAAATAATATCAAAAAGCCAGGTGTTAAGACCTTATCTATTCACCATGGGAAAACGTTTGCAGAAGAAACTGGATGCGTTATGCCTCCTATTTTTTCTACATCCACTTTCAAACATGGAAATAAAGATAATTTCGACTACACCAGATCAGGCAACCCCAACTTTAGAATTCTAGAAAACATACTTAAATCAATAGAAGATTCTAAGTACTGTACAGTTTTTGGATCTGGAATTAGCGCGGTAACTGCAATTACATCAACACTAAAATCAGGCGATAAGATACTCTGCGAGTCAAATCTCTATGGTTGTACCGTAAGGATGTTCGAAAAAATTTTCAAGAAATTTGGACTAGAAGTTTTATACACAGATTTTACAAACAAAAATAATTTCAAAAAGATTTCAAATTTCGAGCCAACCTTGATATGGCTAGAAAGTCCCACCAATCCACTTTTGAAAGTACTTGATATTAAGGCAATTTGTGATGAAGCGAATAAACTCCAAATACCAGTAGTTGTAGACAACACCTTTTCTACAGCACTTATTCAAAGACCATTGGATCTTGGTGCGACACTATCGCTTGTAAGCACAACAAAATTCATTAATGGACATAGTGACGCACTTGGTGGTGCAGTACTGACAAATAATGAGGTATGGAATAGTAAAATGCTTTTCTCTCAAAAAGCTCTCGGGCTTCAACCATCTCCTTTTGATAGTTGGCTTATTACGAGAGGAGTAAAAACTCTTCCTTTAAGAATCGAACAACAAACTCAAAGTGCAGAATTTATTTCTGAAGAATTAGAGAATCATAAAATAATTAGTAAAGTAATTTACCCTTTTAATCAAGAACATCCGCAATTTAATTTAGCAAAATCGCAAATGAAATCTGGAGGTTCGATGATCACCTTAAAATTAAATTTAAATAAAGAGGATACTTTTAAATTTTGCAAATCCCTCAAATATTTCTCGCTAGCAGAAAGCCTTGGAGGAGTTGAAAGTTTAATTTGTCACCCTGCAACCATGACTCATGCTTCTGTTGATGACAAAACAAAAAATCTACTAGGGATAGATGATGCTCTTGTCAGATTATCAATTGGATGTGAAGATACAAACGATTTAATCTCGGACATTTTATTTGCTTTAAATAAATTCTGAAAATTGAGAGATTTACTTAAAAACCCTATATGGAAAAATTTAGAGTTGGGATATGCAATTCCTGATAGTATTCATGCCGTTTCTGTAGCATTACCAACTTGGAATGATGTAATAAATTACGAGGAAAAAAATCAAGAATGCATGAAATTATTGAAGTCCATTTACCCACGGTTCGGGCTAAACCCCATAGTGAAAAGATTATGCGAAAAAGTAAAAAAGCAAAATTACTACAAAAATAAAAGTATCTGGCCATATCCGAATGAAAGCATAGCTTTAAAAGCTAAAAAATACATTGATAGAAATACTTCTGAACAATTCTCATTAATAGAAAAAAGAGATAATTTAGCTTTCTTAATAACTGAAAAAGAAGGAAGTATTTATGCAAAATATTTTTGGCAACATACTGGTCTTGGTATATCTTCAAGAGCCGCTGCTATAGAACTATGTCTTGAAGATTCCCCTCCAAGATCTTACGTAAATGAATGTTCTCAAAGAATCAAAAATAGAATTTCTAAATCTACAAAAATTAACTCTAATGATATTCATTTAACTTCATCTGGAATGTCTGCATTTCATACATCATTAGAAATCATTTATAAATTATTTCCAGCTAAACCAACACTCCAAATTGGTTTTCCATATGTAGATGTACTTAAATTACCAATGAATATCTTTCATGGAGCTAAGTTAATTACAGAAGAAAATTGCGAGGATATTGAATTAGAAATCAAAAAAATAAATCCATCAGCATTAATTATTGAACTTCCAAGTAATCCAATGCTCAAATGTGTAAACATTAAAAAAATTTCAAAAATAGCAAAAAAGTTAAATATTCCCTTAATTGTTGACGATACAATTGGTTCGAATTTAAATATAAATTCCCTAGAACATGCAGATATAGTTTTTACTTCACTTACAAAAATTTTTTCAGGTAGTGGTGATATTCTTGCCGGATCATTAATACTTAGTCCAAAAAGCAAATGGATTGATCAGTTTAGAAATGCATTAAACGAGATTAATCTTCCAATACTTTCCGATGGAGATATAGTTTATTTAGAGAAAGTTAGCCGAGATGTAAAACAAAGAGTTTTTGAACAAAATAAGGCATGTTTAGAATTAAAAAAAAGATTAGAGACCCATAGCGAGATTAAAAATATTTTCCATCCTGAAAATTGTCCAAATTTTAATTCTTTACTTACTTCTGATGGAGGATATGGCTGCTTATTATCGTTTGAATTAAATGGAGGATTGAACAAAGCTAAAAAATTTTATGATTCTCTAAAAGTATCTAAAGGACCTAGTTTAGGTACAAAATTTACTCTAGTTTGTCCTTATGTTTTACTAGCACATTATGACGAGTTGGATTGGGCTGAAAGTTTTGGTATACCCTCGCACCTTATTAGAGTATCAGTTGGATTAGAAGACCAAGATCAATTATGGAAAACCTTTTCTGAAGCACTAAATAATTTCTAAATTCCTAGTATTTACCGTATAGAAATTTATATACTCTTTTTCTGAATAATAGTTAATATTAAAATATATTTTCTCAATATATAAATGGCAAAAATTTATGAGGACAACAGTTTTGCTATTGGAAACACTCCATTAGTAAAATTAAAATCAGTCACTAAAAACGCGAAGGCTACAGTACTTGCAAAAATTGAAGGCAGAAACCCTGCTTATAGTGTCAAATGTAGGATTGGCGCAAACATGATCTGGGATGCAGAGAAAAGTGGGAAGCTTACAAAGGACAAAACGATTGTTGAGCCAACTTCTGGCAATACAGGAATTGCTCTAGCTTTTACTGCTTCAGCAAGAGGTTATAAACTCATCCTTACAATGCCAGAATCCATGTCAATTGAAAGAAGAAGGGTCATGGCAGTATTGGGGGCTGAAATTGTTTTAACAGAGGCCTCTAAAGGTATGCCTGGAGCAATAGCTAAGGCTAAAGAAATTGCAGAAAGTAATCCTTCCCAATATTTTATGCCAGGTCAATTTGATAATCCAGCAAACCCTGAAATTCATTTCAAAACTACTGGACCAGAAATCTGGGATGATTGTGATGGTGAAATTGATGTTTTAGTTGCAGGGGTTGGAACTGGCGGCACAATTACAGGAGTTTCAAGATACATTAAGCAAGAGAAGGGCAAAAGTATTACTTCTGTAGCTGTAGAACCCTCACATAGCCCTGTTATTACACAGACAATGAATGGAGAAGAGGTTAAATCTGGACCACATAAAATTCAAGGAATTGGAGCAGGATTTATTCCTAAGAACCTTGACTTGTCAATTGTTGATAAGGTTGAACAGGTAACAAATGACGAGTCAATCGAGATGGCTCTTAGATTAGCAAAAGAAGAAGGTCTATTAGTTGGAATATCTTGTGGAGCTGCTGCAGCTGCTGCTGTTAGATTAGCTGAACAAGATGAATATGCTGGGAAAACTATCGTGGTTGTTCTACCTGATTTAGCAGAGAGATATTTATCATCAATTATGTTTACTGAAGTTCCAAGCGGAATCATTCAAGAACCAGTCAAAGCCTAAATCTATTTTTCTCCAGTAATGAATCTGGTGAAATATACATAGCATCGCCATAAGAGAAAAATCTAAATTTTTCTTTTATGGCTTTTTTATACAAATCTAATAATCTTTCTCTACCAATCATTGCACTTACTAATAGTAATAATGAACTTTTAGGAAGATGAAAATTAGTTAATAGTCCATCAACTACCTTAAATTTATAACCTGGCTTAATTACTAAATCCACATACTTCGCTATGGGAATAAAGTCATTAATTTCGTGAGAATAACAACTTTCAAGAGCTCTTACGCTAGTTGTCCCAATAGCAATTATTCTTCTATCTGTTTTCTTTATTCTTTTTATTTCCTCCACTACTTCCTTATTAACACTTACCCATTCTTTATGAAGTTTTAAGTTACTTAAATCTTCTTGATCAATTGGTTTGAATGTTCCATAACCCACGTGTAAAGTTATCGGTAAGATTATTACTCCTTTTTTTTTTAGATTGGAAATAAGACTTTTGCTGAAGTGTAAACCAGCAGTTGGCGCGGCAACTGCCCCTGGATTAGTTGCATACTCAGTTTGATAACTGTTTTCATGAAAAGATTCTTCTTCGGAATTTTTTATATAAGGAGGGAGCGGTATTTCCCCGTATTTATCTAGAAGGTCATTCATTGATTTGAGATCAGTAATGTTTTCGGGAAACTTAATAAATCTCCCTCCAGTTTCTTCATCAACCCCATAAACTATCAAATTAATATTTTGTCCCGAAGGTGATTTTAATTTTAATTTTCTATTTATTTTTAACTTTTTCGCTGGCTTTGCCAAACATAACCAAACACATTCATGGGATCTTTCTAAAACTAATAATTCGACTAATGTCCTATTTTCTAATTCAACCTTTAACCTTGCCTTCATTACTTTAGTATTATTGACAACCACAAGATCCCCTTCTCTAAATTCGTCTAAAATATTCTTAGTAAATTTATTAGTAGAATAGTTTTCTTCTAGAACAATATCTCTAACTATCATCAATCTTGATTCATGCCTTATTGCAGAAGGTTTGCTAGCAATTAATGAAGGATCAAGAAAGTAATCATATGCTTCTAGCTTATAATCTCTTTCTTCATTATTAATTAGAGAAATCAATTAAATCTAAGATACAAGTGTCTCAGGCTCATTTTCAATGAGGGAAGCTAAGTCTTTTAAGAATGAAGCACCATCAGCTCCATATATCACTCTATGGTCTGCAGTTAGATTTACTTGCATTATTTTTTTTACAGAAATTGAACCATCACTATTAGCAACAACAGTTGGTTTCGATGATGCTATCGCTAAGATAGCGCCGGTACCTGGGGGTAGTATTGCGTCAAATCTATCAACCCCAAACATGCCAAGGTTTGATAAAGTGAAGGTTCCCGTTGAGTATTCATCGGGTTCTAATTGTTTTAATCTTGATCTTTTTACAAGATCTTTCCATTCCCTAGATAATTCAAATAAATCAGTATTGCATGGTTCTTTTAATACTGGAGTTATTAATCCGCCATCTTCCATCGCGACAGCAACAGCAATATTTATATTTTCTGGATAAGAAATTCCATTTTCTGAAAAACTTGAATTAACTTGAGGATGTTTCTTTAGTGTCTTTGCAACTGCCTTTACTAGTAAAGCAGTCATAGTAACTCCATTCTGTTTTACCTTTTTATAGAAATTATCTAATTTATCTGTGTTAATTGAATATCCCACCCTAAAACATGGAACATCTAAACTAGATTCCATATTTTTATTTACCGCTTTTTGAAGAGTATTAAATTGAACTGTTTCCCCAGGATTACCAAAACTGTTTCCTGATTTTTCGGGTTTGCTTTCAACTTGTAAATTTGCACCGGTAATACTTGCAGGAGAACCACCCTCTCCTATCCATGGTATAGAGACAGGTTGGCCATTTGCTTTTAAAATATCATCGGCTTGAATTCTTCCGTGAGGTCCAGATCCATACACCTTTGCTAAGTCAACACCCATTTGAGAGGCAAGTTTTTTAGCTCTTGGAGATGCAATTACCCTTGAAGAAACATTACTTGTAGCAGCACTAATTTGGTCACTATTAAAAGAGGGGGCTGGCTTTTCACTCTTTAAGACGACTGCTTTTTCTTCTTTTTCTTCTTTTTCAATAATTTCATTATGGTCCACTAGTTTTTCTTCGGTTTTATTGCTTACCAATTCAAGTTGATCCGAACTAGAAACTTCGAGCTGACTACCTTTATTTTGTTCTTGAACAGAAGCTATCTCATCCTCATTTTCTACAATAAGTCCAATAGTTTCTCCTACTGGTGCAGTACTCCCCGCGGGCATTAAAACTGCCGCAAGATATCCATCTTGAAAAGATTCAACATCCATATCTGCCTTATCAGATTCAACAACCAAGACAGATTCACCTCTCTCAACCTTATCTCCAGGATTTTTCAACCATTCCACAATCTTTCCCTCTGTCATAGTAGAGCTCAAGGCAGGCATGAAAATTTCGTGAGACATAAGTAAATTGTTATTGCATTAGTTTTAAGGGAATTTCTAGCAAACTTTATATAGTTTTTATGATTAAGAACCCTTTAAACTCTTGATCTAATTATACGAAATCATGTTCACGGTGGGAACTCATAAAACTTAAGAAAGTAATAATTTAGATCGACTATAATTTAAAGTTTTTCTCAATTAAAGTTTATTTTTATCAAAAATAATCACTCTTTTCTCTAATTATTATCAATAGATTGAATAACTCCATCCTTAACAGTAATTGAGACTTGCATTTTTTCAATAAGATTGTCACCCACAGTGACATCACAGAAACTATCCACTTGTCCTTGATCAACAATTTCATCCATCTTCAATTCGCGAACTTGACTCTGTTGTTGTAGTAGATTTCTTTTTTGTTCTTCAATTTCATTTCGTTTTGCTGCAACTTGTTCTTGCACCTGACTGACCTGTTCTTGAACCCTTGGATCTAAAGGA
The DNA here is from genome assembly GCA_003279535.1 of Prochlorococcus sp. AG-402-C22. Taxonomy (GTDB): domain Bacteria; phylum Cyanobacteriota; class Cyanobacteriia; order PCC-6307; family Cyanobiaceae; genus Prochlorococcus_A. The sequence goes on along the minus strand of QCHO01000013.1, from coordinate 20,226 downwards.
TTAACAGACTGGGATCTAATATTGTTAACTATTTGCTGGCCCTCTTGTTCAAGTTGAGATAATTGCTGGTCAATGTTTGAAATTGCTTTGCTTAATTCTTTTTCAGCATCCTCCTTCCAAGTTGGCGTAACTATAGCTTTAATAGCTATGGAGCGTTTTATCGATATTGAGTTTTTTGATTCCATAAAAAATAAAATTACCTTCTAAATATAGATTGAACAAATTAAATTTTCTTACTAAATTTGTTTTCATACATATTTTCTATTTGCGATGAATACTTTTTTTCTATTTCTTTTCTTTTTTGTTTAAGAGTTTGTGTTAATAACCCATTTTCTAAAGTAAAAGCATCTACAAAATAACAATCTAATATTTGTTCTTCTGATCTTGCTCCTAATCTACCTTTAAGCAAATTATTAATTTGCGATTTAAAAAATGTACCGATATTCTTATTCAGATTTAATATTGAAAGGTCTTTATCCAAGAACTTATTTTTAACCATTTCTATATTAGGCACGACTAAGGCTGTTAAACATTTCTTATCTTGTCCCACTAGTTGAACCTGATTAATAAATTCAGAGCTAAGGATTTCGGTCTCTAGAGGATTTGGTTCTATATTTTCACCACTTGATAGCACTATTGTATCCTTGACCCTTCCTGTTATAAAAAGAGAACCATTTGGTATTAGAAAACCTAAATCACCAGTATCAAACCAACCATCTTTAGATAAAACATCTTTTGTAGCTAATTCATTATTAAGATAACCTTTCATTACTTGTGGTCCCTTTACAAGAATTCTTCCTACTTCTCTGAACTTCAGAATCTTTTTTTTGTCATCATTTACTATTTTGATTTCTGTAAATCCTAAAGGCTGACCAGATGATCCTCTTACATTTAATTCTCTTTTCCTACAAGTTAATACTGGACTAGTTTCTGTAAGTCCGTATCCTACCAAAACATCCACACCTAAAGATTCAAAAAAAAGATCTACATGTTCTGGCAGTGCGCCTCCCCCGTTAATTGGAAATTTAAGTTTTTCTCCACATAATTGTCTAAGAATATTGGGCCATAAAAAAATAGTCGACAATTTATGTAGAGGGTATCGGCCAATAACAGAAACCAGTAAGGGGATTTTTGATTTAAAAGTTATTTGATTGATGTCTAAATTTCTTACCTTTCTTAGACTTCTTTTAAAAACTGAACTATTACTTATCAAAAACTTAATAAGTTTTCGCTTCTTGGAGGGCATTTTTTTCAACGCTTGAAAAAAACCATCATGTATTGCCTCCCATAGTCTTGGTACAGTGGCCATTACAACAGGTTTTATTTGTGTAATATCATCTTTCAAAAATTTTGGAATTGTATAATATTGAGAACAACCGCATGAAAAAAAGAAGTATTCCGCACTCCTCTCATAAGAATGCCAGATAGGCAAAACGCTTAATACAGAAGTTCCAGGTTCTGGATCAGCGATATAGGCTAAGTTAATTACTTGATGTAAAAAATTTGCATGAGTCAAGGGTACGCCTTTAGGTTTTCCTGTTGTACCAGAGGTGTAAAGAATAGTAGCAACATCATCAATCTCTGGTTTAAATTTTTCAATTATATTATTTTTTGAATTTTCTTGTTCTTCTGCACCTATAAATTGATTCCAACTTATTAAACTTTCAAATCTCTCATCTTCTAAATTAATTATAAATTTCAGTCTTTTTTTTAATTCTTCTTTATTATTTAACTTTAGCCAAATTTCCTTAGATTGGACTATTAATCCTACCGAATTAGAGTGCTGAATTATATATTCTAATTCTACGGAAGGAGAATTAATACCTCTCACTGCATTTATAGCTCCTAAACGCATTAAGCCTTGATCTACTGCTAGCCATCTTGGAGAATTTTCAGATATTACAGTAACTACATCCCCTTTTTCTAAGCCATAGTTTTTAAACGCTAAAGAGACTTTTGTAATCAAATCAGCTAACTCAGAATAAGAGAATTTTTCTTTGTATTTCCCTCTTAAATCGCAAACAGCTAAAGTATCACCACATTTAAATTTTAAATTTTCCCAAATTTGATCTATATGATTAAGGTTCTTAATAAAATCTCTATCTTTAGCAAATTTATCCTTTTTAGAAAGAGGTTTGGTTGAAGGCCAATACGCTTTATCACTCATATTAAATTAATTTTGAAATTTTAATTTCTATTTTGATACAAAATCAAAATTTAATTCTTCCTGGATGATTTTTTTAACAATTCTCTTGACTTCTTGAATATTAAAATTTTTGTTGTAATCAATCATATTTGTCATAAGACAATTCTCTATTCCGCAAGGAACAATTTTATTAAAGTTTTCTAATTCGCAGTCAATATTGATTGAAAATCCATTTATAGTTACCCATCTTTTACACCCAATTCCAATTGAAGCAATTTTCTTATTTCCTTTCCAAACACCAGTAAAACCTTTTCTAGAGTGACAATCTATATTGAAATTTCCAAGAATCTTTATAATTATTTCTTCAATTTTTCTTAAATACCAATTTAAATCTTTATTAAAATTTTTCAAATCTAAAACCAAGTAAGTTACTAATTGTCCTGGCATATGACAAGTAACCTCACCACCTCTATCGATCTTAAAAACATCATATTTATCATCATTCAGGGAAAATAGTAAATTATCATAATTAGATCCTCTACCTAACGTATAACAGAGTTGATGCTCCCCTATCCAAATAAAATCAGGTTTAGAGTTATCTAAAATCAATGCCTCCTGATATTCTTTTTGTAATTTATAAACATCATTGAAAAAAGAAATTTTATCAGGTTGTTTAATTATTGCTGTTCTATTAACCATATTTAAGTAGATTTAGAAAGTAAGTAAATATTTTTAGATTTGTTATGAAAATTTTAATCCATGGAAGGAATCTTGAACTCACTGGAGCATTGAAAGAATATACTGAGGCAAAGATAGAAAAAGCGACGCATCACTATAAGGATATCGTTAAAGAAGCCGACATACACCTTTCAATAGAAAAGAACCCAAGAGTCTCGTTGCAAACTGCAGAAGTTACTATTTTTGCAAATGGTACTGTAATTAGAGCTGAAGAAAAAACTGAAAATCTATACTCAAGCATTGATTTAGTTTCAAATAAACTTTGTAGAAAATTACGTAAATACAAAGAAAGAAACAATAAAACGATTCATAATAATCAATTTAAAAATAAAGAGTCTTTGCCAATTGAAAGTATGGAATCAAGAATTTATGATAAAGATTTACTTAAAGAAAGAATGGAAGCAAGTCTGCCTGAGCCATCTATAAAAAATAAATACTTTGAAATGAATCCAATTTCATCAGAAGAAGCAAGAAAACAATTAGATCTAATTGATCATGATTTTTATGTTTTTCGAAATAAGAAAAATAATGAACTTCAAGTTATATATAAGAGGAATCATGGAGGTTATGGCCTGATTCAATCTAAATAACTTTTAAATGCCCAATATTAAATATGAATTAAATGAGAAAATTCATGCAATTATTATTAACCCCTATCTAACATGGGAGGATTTCTGTACGAATTGCGATTTAATAAAAAAATATAATATCAAGAATATTTCTACTTCACTGAATTATTTAGCTGATTTTAAAAATTGTTTGAGTAATTACAGCGCAAGCATAAACGCACTCGTTTCTTACCCTTTAGCAGATTTACCAGTTTCATTTATTAATGAATTAGTTTATTTTGCAAAAGATAAAGGTGCAAACGGAATTGAATATATACCAAATTTTATCAATTTATACAAAAGAAATTTAGAAACTTTCGCCGCTGAAATTGAGCAAGTTAAGCTATCGGGATTACCAGTTTCAATAATCATAAATAAATCAAAACTTCAAGAAGAAATTTTATATAGTGCGATAGAAATATCTTTGGAATTAGGAATAAAAAATTTTCAATTCGGAGACGGGTTTGGACCTACTATTACATCTAATGATGTAGCCGAAATACTAAAGATAATAGGCTCCCAAAATCAAATCAAAGTTGTAGGTGGTATAAAAAAACTCAAGCAAGTTATTGATTTGTTAGATATGGGAATTAGTTGCGTAGGAACTTCTAATTTTTATGAGATTTTTCAAGAAGTAAAAGTTAATTAAATGTCTGGTTCTGGTGAGTGCAGACTTGAAGGTCTCTGTATTAAAGCTTCTCCATTAGGCGAGAATGATAGATTAATAACTATTCTTACCGATGAGCAAGGGATTATTAGATTAGCAGTACCTGGTGCTAGGCGTCCAAAAAGTAGTCTTGCCGCAGCTACTCCATTAACATATTTAAGTCTGCAGATTTTTGGAAAAAGTAATCTTAAATCTGTACGTCAAATTAAAATATTAAAAAGCTATTCTGGTATAGGGAAAAATATTGAATGTCTTGCAGCCGCACAAGCAATAACTGAATTAACATTTTTATTAGTAGGTAATAATGACAAGCAACAAAACTATTTATCTTGTGTTCTTGCACATCTAGATAGGATTTATTTATATGAAGAATCTAAAGAAGAAGATATTAAAATCCTCTCAATGAGTATTCAATCTTTAATCCATCTATTAGCTATCGGTGGTATTAATTTACCAATTCATCATTGCTGTAAAACGGGAGAACCTATTATTCCACCTTTAGGAAATTGGGAATGGAGTTGTTATTATTTGCCAAATGAAGGGTTTTCATCCATAGAAGATCCTCAAAGTAATCTAAAAATAAATGCATCTGAAGTTGCTTTATTACAAAGACTTCTTTTCCCCGAATTACCAATAAAATCTAATGGGGAATTATTAGGACCTAAAAAAGTTTGGCTAAAAATACTATTTATTATTGAAACTTGGATTGCTACTCAACTAGAGAAAGATCTATCTTCACTAAAAATTTTGAAAGAAATATATAGTTAGCATTTTCATTAACCTTCAATAAATTCTAAAATTATGATCTTGGGGTCTCTGACTGTTAACTTAATAAATAGTTAATTCAATTAATGTGGTTCATATTGCCTGGTTAGGTAAAAAATCCCCTTTTTGTGGAAATGTAACATATGGTAATTCAACCACTGAGGAATTGAAGACCAGAGGCCATAAAATTAGTTTTATTCATTTCGACAATCCCTCTAGTTCAAATTCATCAAAACCATTATTTCTGGCAAATGATCCTGATGTAAGTCTCCCATATTTAATTAAGTCCCAAGTTTATACAATCCCCTCCCCAAGAGCAGAAAAAGAGCTGAGGCTATCATTACAAAGATTAAAACCTGATATTGTTCATGCCAGTCTAACTTTATCTCCTTTAGACTTTAGACTTCCAGAGCTTTGCAATGAAATTAATGTTCCACTTATAGGAACATTTCACCCACCATTTGATGCAAAAAATAGAAATTTAACCGCGAGCACTCAGCAATTAACATATCAACTTTACGCTCCCTCTCTAGCAAAGTTTGATAAAATAATTATCTTTTCTGAAGCTCAAAAAAATGTTCTTGAAAAATTAGGAGTGCCTAAAGAAAAACTAATAATAATTCCAAACGGCGTTGATGAAAATATTTGGAAACCTTTTTGCGAAAAAAATAAAAAATATGATCAGGTAAAAAACAAACTTGGAAATGAAAGAATCTTCTTATACATGGGAAGGATTGCCAATGAGAAAAATATCGAGGCACTTTTACGCTCTTGGCGCCAAACAAAAAACAATAATTGCAAATTAGTTATTGTCGGAGATGGACCAATGAAGCCAACACTTGAAAATAGTTTTTCAAACCTTAATAATGAGAAATTAATTTGGTGGGGGGCCGAATTAGATTTAGAAACTAGGGTAGCGATAATGCAAATTGCAGAAGTATTTTTCTTACCAAGCCTAGTAGAGGGTTTGTCATTATCCCTATTAGAGGCAATGTCTACTGGTACTGCATGTGTAGCCACAGATGCAGGAGCGGATGGTGAAGTTTTAGATAATGGAGCAGGAATAGTAATTTCAACTGATAATGTATCTACACAACTAAAAACTATAATCCCAATTATGGTAGAACACCCTTCATTTACAAAGGATCTTGGGGGAAAAGCTAGAGATCGAGTACTTGAAAGGTATACAATTACTAAAAATATAGATTTACTTGAGGAAGTTTATATGAACTTAAAAGATAATTTCAGAAACTAACTAAACTCTTTACTTCGGTTACTAGCTGAAACTATTGATTCAATTAAAGCTGATCTAATACTTTTTTTTTCTAAAACTCTCAAAGCAGAAATAGTTGTTCCACCTGGAGAAGTTACTAAATTTTTAAGCTCGGAAGGTGTTAGTTGATTCTCTTTTATTAAACTGATAGTTCCTAGTATCATCTCCATAATAAGTTCTTCTGAAAGTTTCTTTGGCAATCCGCCGCTCAACCCTCCATCACTTAATGCTTCTATAATTAAAGCGATAATTGCAGGACCTGATGATGTCAAAGCTAAAAATATATCGAGGTAATCTTCAGTAAATTCGTAAATCTTACTAGTATTTTCAAATAATTTTTTTGTAAATTGTTTCTGATTTTTTGTCAGATTTTCACCCCAAGCAATTCCTGTTAAACCCTTCCCAACTGTTATTGGAATATTCGTAACAACTCTCACACATTTATGGTTAGGAAATTTTTGAGTAAGTCTATTTATTGAAACACCAGCAAGAATTGAAACTAACAAATTGTCCTTAATTGTTATGTTATCGGCCTCACTTATATCTTTGAGATGCTGAGGTTTTACCGAGAGAAGTTTAACTTTACAATCCCAAATTATTTTTGAATCTTTAGAACTTGATTTATAGACATTTATATTATATTTATAATTTTTTTTTATATTTTCTAAACTTTTTTCAGAATTTACAACACAATAAACATTCTCTGGCTGAATTAAATTTTTATCTAATAAAGGAGTTAATATGGCTTTTGCAATATTTCCAAAACCAATAATCGCAATTTTATTAATCACAGATTAATCATTAATAAGCACTTAATTTAGAATTACCCCATGCAGGTTCGGGAGCAGTGTTATTTTCAAAATTATATTGTGTAGTATTTTTAGAAGTCACATTTGAAGGAGAAGCTTCTTCATGCGAAGAACTAGTTACATTTACACAACTTGGAGCAAAAAGAAAAATACTTTCACCAACTCTCTCTTGATGTCCATCAATTGCGTATGTTCCCCCAGCAATAAAATCAACCGCTCTTTGAGCCTGATCAGGATCCATCATAGTTAAATTAAGAATTACAGTTTTCCTCTCTCTTAATGCTTGAATAGCTTGAGGCATCTCATCGAAACTTCTTGGTTCCATTAAGCTTACTTCTGAGGATGAATTTGAGATTCCAGGCATTCCAACAACTTTGGATGATTTATTATTATTCATAAATTCAAAAGGATTTGAATTTGCAAGAGCATTTGAATTTCTTTGATTTTGTTTGAAATCATTTAATTCATCCTCTGATGGATAATCCAAGCCATCAAAATCATCATCGAGATACTCATCCCCTGCAACAACTGCCTTTAATTTAGAAATAAGTGACACCTTTTAAATCCTCATAAAATAATTACTAAGGTTTAAGAACCTTAAGTAATAGATTCATTTTTTAAATGAATAAACTACCTATACCTAGATAACGTTACTTGTTCTTTACTGCAAGTTTATAGATAAGATTTTTATAAATAAATAACTAATTAGGATCTATCTCCAAAAATTAATGATCCTAATCTTAACCAGGTTGATCCAGCATCAATAGCTTCCTCCCAATCCCCGGACATTCCCATTGAACAATCTGGAAGTTGAAGTGAATCAGCTAAACAACGACATTTTTTAAACAATTCTGAATTTTCCTTGGAGCTAAGTCCTCTGGGATTAATAGTCATCAAACCCTTTAATGTAATGTTTTTCAATTCTTGTATTTCTCTCCACTTCGATATTAAAAGTTCAGGCTTAAAACCCCCTTTAGAAGGATCATCTCTTAACTTAACTTGCAACATTATAAATGGATTTTTCTTATCTTCATATGAAATACTAGAAATCTTTTGCAACTTTTCAAATGAATCTACTGAGTGAATGTATTTAAAATTTTGAACAATCTTTCTTATTTTATTACTTTGTATTCGGCCAATAAAGTGCCATTTTATTTGTTTAAGATCTTTCAATATCAATTGCTTCTCAAAAGCCTCTTGAAACTTACTCTCACCAAAATCATTTTGACCTATTTTTTGAATAGTCTTGATTTCTTGACTTTTAAAACCTTTACTTACAGCAAGTATATTTACATTTGATGGGATATGATTTTTTATTTTTAAATAATTTGAAGGGTTCACCTTTTACAAGAAAGTTTGTGTGAATAAGTTCTCCCATTTCGGAAGATCTTCAGATGCTTTTCGTCTAGCTCTTTGAAGGCTCAATTCGGCCTGATTACGCGCATCAAGATAAGGTATAACTTCAAAAAAAACTTCTCTCTGCCTTATTTCTACAAGAAAAAACATTTTTTGTGCATATAAAGTCGCATAAATATCTCTCCCATCATTTCCAGGAGAGACTTGGTACAACATTCCAAATGTTGGATGGTTTAAATAACGCTCGGAACTCAAACTTAAATATTTTGTTATTTATAATGCACCATACAGTTTTCTCAGAAAAATTGCTATGCAAATAAAAAATATCGATAATGTATTAACAATTACATATATAGATTTAGAGTGATAAAAGGTTCTGAATCTATTAGTTTTTATGATAATTTTTTTCTTAGAGAATAATGATTCTGCGCCTTGGTCAATTCTCAGAAATATATTCTGAAATAATCTTTCTACTAAAATTAACAAGACATTAAAGGATTTCTTAAATCCTAAATTTCGAAAATTTATTGATCTTACTGACACTGATTTAATTATATTTTGCAATTCTTCCTGCACTAATGGAATAAAACGCAACGCAATTAATAACTGAAAAAGCCACTTATTAAGTGGCAAACCGATTTTTCTTAATGGGAAAAGAAACCAACTTATCGCCCATACAATATCTTCTTGTAATGTAGTTAAAAGCATCAAATTAACACTATGAATAACAGTAAATATTAAGGTGGAAGTTTTTATTCCTAATTCAAAGGCATTTCTTGATAAGTTGTAGGGACCAAAATTTATAAACCATATCCTCTGTGAAGGAATTTGCAAAATGTTCCATTCCTTATAGTTTTCAACTACCACTGGCAATTCATTGGGATTTCTTAAGTAGCTATCAAGAGATTGAATATCAGAATATGCAAGCATTGATAAAGATCCAATTAGCAATGATAAGCATAAGAGAACAAACATGGATCGCCACCATACTCTTGATGGCAATAAACTTATAAAAGTTACCAATAGTAAACAAGCAACTAAACTCAATCTCCATATAGGGCCTGCCCATATTGGAGTGATTAGAAATATCATTACAATGATTATTTTTAATCTACTATCTATAATTCTTAGCCAACTTCTATTACCATAAACGTATTGACCAACAGAAAATTTGGTTAGTATGTTCATTAATCTTTCTGAATTAACTCAATATTTTCCCTTTGGACTTCTTTATTTAATGCCCTTTGCTGTTTACCCCTCCACAATAAAATGAGAGGTGTGCCTTCAAACCCTAAATTTAATCTAATTTGTTTTTCAATATATCTTCTGTAAGTTATTCCAAATAATTTAGGGTCGTTTACAAAAAGAGTAAAAGTGGGAGGTTTATTCTTTACTTGAGTACCATAATAAAGCCTACCTTGCTTGCCGCTTCTTTTCGTTGGAGGACTTTTCCAACTAATAGACTCTTTTAGAACTTCGTTAACAACGGATGTTGTAACTCTTCTTCTATGTTGATTTACAGCATTAAGAGCATGCTCAAAAATATTCTCAACTCTTTTTCCCGTTAGGGCAGATATAAAAATCATTTTTGACCAGTGTAAAAAATAAAGTTTAGATCTAAGTTCTTTTTCTACTTGATAAATTGTTGAACTATTTTTTTCAACAAGATCCCATTTATTAATAACAATTATACAAGCTCTGCCTTGTTCCTCTATTCTCCCTGCCAACTTCTGGTCTTGATCAGTTACTCCATCTATAGCATCTATAACTAAAACACATACATCACTTCTATCTATAGATTTAAAAGCTCTATTAATACCAAAGAATTCAGTACCATATTTAACATTCTTCTTTCTTCTAATCCCAGCAGTATCAACAATTTTCCATTGGATATCACCTTTTTTTATAAGCATATCAATTGAATCAGTCGTAGTCCCACTAATATCACTAACTATTGCTCTTGTTTCTCCTGAAATTGAATTTAACAAACTAGATTTACCAACATTTGGCCTACCAATAATCGACATCATTATCTTTTCTTCCTCATCCTGAATATTATTCTCGGGAAGTTCTTCAATAACGAGATCTAAAAGTTCGCCAGTACCTGAACCATGAATAGCAGAAACAGGGTAGGGTTCGCCCAATCCTAATTTCCAGAACTCAGAGGCTAAAGAAATTCCCAGAGTAGTAGATTCACATTTATTAACAGCAACAATTGTTTTACAGCTTGAGTTCCTTAACCACTTTGCTATTGATAAATCACCATCAGTAACTCCTTGATTCCCATCTACCACAAGTAAAGCGATTGAAGCCTCTTCTAGGGCTAAATAAACTTGTGTTCTTATCTCTGGTAAAAATTCACTATCATCATCAAAAACTAACCCTCCAGTATCAACTATTTGGAATTCCTTGCCACCCCATGAAGCATTTTGATAAGTTCTATCTCTTGTAACACCTGGCTTATCAAATACTATTGCATCATTACTTTCACAAAGACGATTTACCAACGTAGATTTACCAACATTAGGTCTCCCGATTATTGCTATTGTTGGAAGAATCAATTCTTCTCTCCAAAGAAAATATTGTCTATTACAACTATACCTTTAATATAATCATTTACCTTTCCAAAAAATATTTATTTGATTTCTGGATCTCCATAATGTCCTTTCGCTGGATTAACAGGTGGTGAACTCGGTATTGGAATAATATTTTTATCATTTAAAAAACATTTATTTTCAATAGCCCAATAAATTAACCAATTTACTGCGGTCGCTCTTCTAGTTCTTCTTGGATAAAGTTGGTTAATCTTATAACCTTTAAAGTTAAGAAAATTTTTCAGTCCCTGTTTATGATCCCTTGGGATTGATCTAGTCAAATGAACTGATGCTATTCGCTCTGAGATAATTTGAGGAGCTTCTACAAATTTATCTGACCAATAATTAGGAGTAGATTCACTAGGAAACCAGCCATTTATAGGTAGTTCTTTTTTATAAAAAAGTCTTTCCCAAACCAATTCACAAACAAAAACATCACTAACTTTATCTTCAAGTACGAGAAATAATAGTTCCTTACAAATTGGCCATGTAAATTGGTTTTCTGCTAAATCTTCCTTTTTATTCATTAATCCAACCTTATCAAAATCAAAGAGAAATAGGGCATAATATCATTCTCATATTGAGATGCATATTGAATAATTTGGTCAGGCATACCAACACTTAAAGCTATTAATGATGTATCGATGATATCCTCTTTTTTTAAAGTTTCCCTGACTAGATTCCATCTTTTCCCAACTTTCATAATTGCTAAGACCGTTTTTTTACCTCTACTATTCCTGATTAGGGATGTTAATTCTGAATTTGAAGAAGGGCACTCTTTTATTATCAAGGTCTCACCTTTTTTAACTAAATCAAATTCATTCAAGGCTGCTGCTGCTGAAAGAGAAGAAATACCAGGTATGGTATTGGTAATGATTTCGGGATGATTATTTTTTATTATCCCCAAAATATTTGAAGAGCTTGCAAATAGTGAAGTATCTCCAAGACAAAGTAAAACTACTGATTCGCCTTTTTGTATAATTTTTACAATTTTTTCTACTGCAATAGACCATATTCCATCAGGATCTAAATCCTTCCTAGCCATTGGGAAAATAATAGGTATCTTTTTTTTAAATTTGGTATGTTTCTTAACTATTTCCGCAGCGAAACTCTTTTTATTATCATTTGATACCGGAAAAACTATAACGTTCGCTTTTTTGATTGCAGCTAAAGCTGCAATTGTTAAAAGTGATGGATCACCAGGGCCAACCCCAACTATTGTCAATGATGCAAAATCACCTCTTAAACTTTTAAACATACTAAGAATTTTTTTTATTATCATTCTGAACTTATTAAATTATTGCTAACTATGGACCCTTGGCATTACGTAAGTATCAGCAAGTATTTTTGATTCAATTTTAGACAATTCCTCCAACCTTATGAAAGTTTGATTTTTAGAGAATTTAGTTTGCGCTAATTTCCAATAAATCCCAAAGTGTCTTGCCTCACTCTCAAGCAAGGACTTATAGAGAATTCTAAAAGATTCTTTTTCAGAATTCAAAGCGAGCAAGCCTAATCTTTCATGACTTCTTGCCTCAATCAACCCTGCTATCAAGAAACTATCGAGCATCCTATTAGGTTCTTCTTTTCTAATATTCTTAGCCAATTCAGCACCATATGGAGGAGGCTTTAAAGCCTTAAGAGAATGTCCAAGATCCTTTAAAAAATATAGTATTTTTTCAAAATGTTCTAATTCTTCTCTTGCTATTGGGCTCAAAACTTCTGCCAGATTTGGTTCTGATGGATATCTAAACATCAATTGGACAGCAACTCCTGCAGCCTTTCTTTCGCAATGAGCATGATCAATAAGAAGATCTATTGGATTAGATAATGCGAGTTTGATCCAATCATCTGAGGTAAACGAGGATAAATATTTAATTTGGGAAGAAGGCCTTTTAAAATCAACTAGCATTTAATCTCTACTACTTAAATATTCAATTATTCCGTCTAGAGCAAGGTTATAACTGTAAAAACCGAATCCACTAATTATTCCTATAGCTTTATCTGTAAGAAAAGATTCTTTACGAAAGTCTTCTCTACTAAAAATATTTGAAATATGCAACTCTACAAATGGTATTTTTGATCCAATTAAAGCATCACGAATAGAAATCGAGGTATGAGTAAAAGCGCCAGCGTTTATAAGAATGCCTTGAATCTTATTAACAGAATCATGAATCTTATCAACTATTTCACCTTCATGATTACTTTGAAAACATTCAAGAAGGGTTTTTTTACTTTCTGCAACTTCCATTAAATCTTGTTCAATATCTTTCAATGTTTTTTTACCATATATTTCAGGTTCTCTAGTGCCTAAAAGATTAAGATTTGGTCCATTTATCAATAAAATATTCATCATCAATAAAGTCTTTTCTTTACAAATGCTATCTATAAAGAAACAAAAAAACCAAAACATTCTTACACAAAGTGTCCATTAACTGATAAGTTCAATTAGTGGGGGTCGGTGCCCGAGTGGTTAAAGGGGGCGGACTGTAAATCCGCTGGCTCTGCCTACGTTGGTTCAAATCCAACCCGGCCCACTTTAAATTGCCCTTGTAGCTCAGCGGTAGAGCACTCCCTTGGTAAGGGAGAGGTCTCGGGTTCAAGTCCCGACGAGGGCACTCGCGGGATTGATTGATATTAATCTTAGTGGTGAGGATAAGCAATGCTGATAAAAACCATCTTATAATTTTAAAAAAAATTTTCAATTCAGAATGCCATTATCTTCATACAGGATGCAGAGAATATATCTTGCGGCAACCATGAATTATGGTCTGGGTTCAGATGATCCAGAAGAGTTGGCCTACTACAAAAAAATCAGAAAAGAGATAGTTGATATGAAAAAAGACCCAATTAAAAAAGGAATACCCTTTAATTGGAATAACCCCGAAGAGGGGTATAAATGAATCTGAATATTTTCTTATTAATTTATGCGAGTCTGATGCTTATTGATCTGCCTTTGCTGATAATTTTTAAGGAAAAAAATTGAAATAAATTTTTTGACACTTTAACCATATTTCAATTTAATTGTTGATCCTTTATCCGTATATAAGAGTACTCCAAACCGTACATATTTATTAGTCGGATGGGTTGCCTGACTAGTTAGAACAATGGAGTAGTCGTCATGAAAAAATGTCTACCAAATTCACATTAAAAGAAGATCATAAAGCTGAGATTGAAGAAAGATCAGAAGAAGAACTTCTTGAGGAAGAAATCAAAAATCAGCAAACCTTGGATAGCTTTATTGAATCAGAAAAAAACTGGGGCTGATTAAAACTTATTTATTAGGAGACACTAATGAACTTAAAAAGATCACCATTCTCAATCCTTGATAAAGAGAGAAGAGAAATTGACTTCATCAAAGGAGTTTATCAGAAAAAAATTCAAGCTGAAATTGAATCATATAAAGATTCCGAGGATGAAGATAAAAGAGATACAATCCAATCACAAGATGTATTAATGCTCGATAGGATCTCAATTTAGTTATTCTTTTTTTTCTTCTTTTTATCTTTCTTTTTCTTTTTTACCTTCTCAAAAACCTCATCAGCCTTTTGTTCAAGACTATCCAGCTTATTTGAGAGTTCCTTAATAACTTTTGCTTTTCCTTCTTTAACTACTTTGCCTTTTACCTCAACAATTTTAACTGGCTCTTCTTTGACTAAAGTATCTTTTGCCAATCCAGTTTTAATTTCAAGCTTACCTTTAATAAAATTAGCTATAAAAATAAGAACTGGCACATGGGCTAAACCTCCTATTACTATTCTTGTTTCTGAATAAGCCATTTATTAGTAAAACAACTGAGATATTTAAGCATAAATTTAATGTTTAAATTGCTTTTATTAAGCCAATAAACATTAGTAATCATTTCTTGATTCGTAGATCAATAATCTTGCTATTAATTGAGTAGAGACTTTTTTTATTAAATGCCATTAGACGTATTTCTGATGAACATGTGTGTTGTAGTCATAGCTTTGCTTATCAGAAGGGAAATCAAACTTAAAAAAGCGAGATAGATTATGAAGACACAAATTTTTAAAGAGCAGTACATTCCAAATGTACATGCTATTACTCTTTTACTAATGCTTCTTATATGTCTTTGGTTACCTCTAGCACTCAGGTTCTTATTGATAATTTAGTCAAACAGATTAGTTAATACTCTTGCCTTAAACTCTGCTATAACCTAATTTTGTTTTAAAGATCTTATATGGAACTCCTGTTCCATTCATGGCTGCAATAACTTTATCTCCCACAGTTCCGTAAAATTCAACAGAAAAATCAGTTCCTAGTTCAGCATGAGCTTCAAGATAAACTCCAACTGCTGGATTAGCTAAATGAGCAAGTAAAGCATCATCATTCTTATAAACTTCTGACCATACAAAACGAAGAGGATCATCTGGATCTTGATCAAAAGTATGGTGGAGCATTCCTGGTTCTTCAGCCTCAACAGCTTTATCTGTCTTATCAGCTATTTCTAAATATTCTGCAACCTTGTCTTTCTTAACTTTAAGTTTTGCAAGAAGCATAAATGGAGTATCTGATCCAAAACTAGACATAAAAAAAAGACTCTTACGAGCCTGAGTGATGGGGATTTCTATCATGACAAATTAAACAGAAACAAACAACCCCATCAATAGTTCATTTTAATTACTTACAAACACCATATGTAGTGCTATTATTTTATAAAAGGCTGGGTGATGGGGATGATCTGGCTTTAAAATTGGGCGTAGCTAACGCCCTTTTTTTATGGATATAACTTCTTAATAGCTTCTTTTTGTTCTTGTTTTTTTATTTCTTCAGCATCATAAACAGGACAAGTATTCTGATTAAGTGATGATAAAAAAGCACTTTTTTTAAAACGTTTGAATAAAGGAGTAATTAGTAAGCGTTTCATTAAGTCTTCTGTTCCCTTATAAGTAGCTAATTTCATATTGATTAATTAATTTTTTTAAAACATCAACTCTTTTTTGTCCACTCTTTAATGGTCTTGAGGAGTCAAGTACAGCTGCACAACATAGTTGCCAACAAGATTTTTCATCTAGGCCTAATTCCTCGCATATATTTTTTGGGGCTTTAAAAACTGTATTAATTTCTGCAATATGTTGAGTAGTTTCCCATAATTCTCCTTCAAGAAAGTCGAGTTCACTGCTTGATAACAATTCTGTGGCTACGTAATCCTTGATTAGCTCAGTTAATTCCACAATATTTTTAAAGCAGAGAAAGTTGGATCATCTCTTAGTATTTATATAGATATAGCAAGATAAAAAAAAAGGAGCTAGTTACAAATTATTTTGGACCTAATTTCAATTATCAAGAAAAGACGGGTGGATAAGGTGTTTGTCCATTCATTAAAGCTGTGTCAATCGGTTTACATATATTCATCAATGCATCTTGTCCGAAGCCCGGACCAGAAGGTCCATCTATAAACTCCTGAAATTCCTCAGCAGAAATACCCTCTTTTACTTCCCAAAAACAATACACAGGACCAGTTTTAGTTACGGCATTTGCAGAATGGTTATAAAATCCTTTTTCTTTGTTA
The DNA here is from genome assembly GCA_003279535.1 of Prochlorococcus sp. AG-402-C22. Taxonomy (GTDB): domain Bacteria; phylum Cyanobacteriota; class Cyanobacteriia; order PCC-6307; family Cyanobiaceae; genus Prochlorococcus_A. The sequence goes on along the minus strand of QCHO01000013.1, from coordinate 3,737 downwards.
GCTGCAACTGCATCATCCCATCCACCACCAGGTGACATTGCTGCATATGCTGTTTCCCACCATTTTTCAGATTTTCCTACCTTAAATTCATGATGAACAATATAAAACGTAGAAGACATAGATTAAATGATATGACTCACTTCTTTTTAGCAACTAATCTATTTGTACAAGTTAAAAATATGGATACATGAATAAAAAATAATCTTTATTTGGTATCGCATGTACCGTTTATATATTTTTTGGTAGCTATTAATTGAATATGAGTTATTTTGCTGAACCTAACCATATTGAATATGATGCATGGTTCGATGAAAATATCGACCCACTAGACCTAGTTAATTATTCAAATGAAAAGGAGTTCAGTGATTCGGTACATGAAAAGTTCCATAAAATTTCAACTCAAAATTTAACAATTGGATCTTCTGATAATTTTCATTAGTAGGTAAAGGATCTTTTCATTTCTTTGATTTCATGACCTTTATGCAGAGTATGTCCCATCACTTTCTCTTCTTAACTTAGCCAATACAATTTCATTTAAAACTTTTTCAATCATGTAAGCACTTTTCTTACCAAAGCATTTTTCTTTTTTAATGTTATTAAAATCACTTGGAAGGTTATTAATATGTTCACAACAATCGCATTTAATATCGATTTTCTTACCTTTGTAAATCTCCAAAGCCCTAGAAAAAATCCATTGCTGAATTGAAATACTTTCCCAACTATCAAAATTCGACCACTCATCAAAATCCATGTTAAGGATGTCTTTTAATCCTTCTATCTGATTTATATATGCTACGGATGCATTATTTCTTGATTCATCATTAATACCAATAGCTTTGACAGAATTTTGATTCATACCTTATAAATCGATAAAGTAATTTTTTATAAATCCATAACAAAATTTAGTAAATTATAAACGACAAAATTTCTTAAATAATATCAATAATTGCTTTATCTAATAATCTCGAAGCATAATTGGTAATTGTGAACATTTCAAAATCCTTAAAATCAAATTACAAAATATTTGTAAAATTTAAAAATTTATAATGTGATGAGCTGCCTATTTAAAAACCCTAAATTAAGCGCAAATAACAGACAAGTCTACAAAATTCTTATTTTCATCTGCCAATTCAGTAATAATTCTATTTAGCCATTCTGAGGTACTCTCACAATAACCAACGTTTAGGATAGTTTTTTGTTTCGTTGTTTTTTCTTTGTTCATAGTATGAGTATTTTTATTTAACCTAGTCTTGAATTAAATCTATGTGAATAAGTTTTAATTACTATCTATTTTAAAAAGTTGTATTTAATACAAATATAAGAAATGCTCGTAAATAAATAAAATAAATCTCTTGACAAAAAAATCTATCTAAGTTTGAGTAGAAAAAATTTACTCTTTAGCCTTATGAATAACATCAAAATTGAAGAATTGATGAAAGTAAGGTTCGATGGTATTACAAATAGACTCGGGCAATTAAGTAAAGGGGAAAGTGAGTCTTTATTGCTAGAACATCTTGAATGGTTGGAAGGAGGTTGGGAGACCGAAGAAATCTTATTTTTGAAAAAAACCAACAGGAAATGGTGGTTCTAGGAACACTTCTAAAAATAATCAATGATGCCCAAGAGGACCTGGTCCAGAACCTATTTTATAAGAATTTTCTAGAGATTTTTCAACAAATAATTTTGCTTTCTGTATTGAATCAATTAATTCAAACCCTAAAGCTTTGTAACCACAAATGGCTGCGCTTAAAGTACAACCACTTCCATGAGTGTTTTTTGTTTTAATAAAATTATTTAACAACCACTCTTTCCTACCATTTGAATCAAGAAAAAAATCTTTACCTTTCATATCTTTCAAACCGCCACCTTTTATGAGTACAGCTTTAGCACCCATCTCAATAATATTTCTTGCAGATTTTTCAATATCTTCTTTACTCATAATTTCTAAACCAGAAAGTAACTTTGCCTCAAAAATATTGGGAGTTAGCAAATCCGCAATCGGTAATAAAAGTTTTTTATAAGCATTAATTGCAGAATCTTCAAGTAATTTAGAACCAGTTTTTGAAACCATTACTGGGTCAATAATTTTGGTTATTTGATATGTATTTAATTTTGACGCAGTATCATTGATTATCCTTTCATTAAGTAACATTCCAGTTTTCAAAGCATCAATACCAAAATCAGAAAATAAGGTATCTAACTGACTTAATAAAGTATTTTGCTCTACTTCTTCAACGCTTCTAACTTCAATACTATTTTGGGCGGTTATACATGTAATTACAGAGCATCCATGTACTTTAAGTGCCATAAAAGTTCTAAGATCAGCCTGGATTCCTGCTCCACCTCCAGAGTCACTACCTCCTATTGAAAGTGCAATTTTAGAATACATAATTTTTTTTACCAGACTTTATTAATATCGTATAAATATTATAAATTTAAATTAGAAATCTGAATATGCATTAAAAAAATCTAACTCTAATTCCATTGCTCTTTTGTATAGATATTTTGCCTGATTAATATCATATGATTCTTTGTTGGTCTCAATTAGATTTTCGAGTGAATTTGCTAAATTTTCAAAACTCTCATCAGAGTAAGTAATAATCCATTCTTTATATTTATTATCAAAATCCTCTTGATACAATTTTTTTCCTATCCAAGAATAAAGTCGCATACATGGAGTCATTGCAAACATTATTTCAACGGAACTAAGCCTCTTGGAAGCATCATCAAGGAAATCTGTATAGTTTTTAGTAGCTTTTTTTATATAGTTATTAGACAAATCAATATCCCATTTTTTTGCATAAGTTTCGTGAAGTATCAACTCTTCCGAAACACCCATTAGAAGTTCACTTAACTTTTTTATTGAATACTTATCTTTTGATTTAGAAATAGCAAGACCATACGCCTGAGCAAAAGTCTCTAAAAAGAAATAATCTTGAGCTAAGTATTCTTGAAATATATTTTTAGGGAGACTTCCATTTTTTAAACCTTGAACAAATTTCGTATTTAAACTTTGTAAAGCTATCTTAAAATTATCCTCCCATAGTTTTTTTGTTATTTTCATTTTTAGATATTCTAAAAGTTTTTATATTCTTTAGCACCATATTTAATCTTATTTTTTTAGTATTAAAGTAAAAAAAATGAAATCAGTAGTAATTAATTATGTCAAATAGATTTGAGTGGGATGATACTAATAGCTCAGGCATTTGGTGGAGTACTAATGTGAGTATTAGAGATGAGTGTATTTTGCTCAAAGAAGATACTGAATGCGATGATTCAGATATTGTGGAATTACTTAGGAGCATTGCTCAAAATATTGAGGATAACGGTCTCTAGTCTTTAAGGTATTGAAATAAAAAAGTTTCAACTTTTTTAAAAGTTATAGAAACAAATTAAAATTTCAAATTTAAGATTATTTATATAAAAATTTTAATTAATTTACTAAAGTTGCTTTACAGCTTCAAGTAATTTGATAGTGATCCCTTCTTCACTCATTGAATGACCAGCATCATTGACAATAATTAATTCAGAATTCTTTAATTTCTTATTTAGATCCCAGGCACTTCGAACAGGACATACTACGTCATATCTTCCTTGAATTATTTTTGTTGGTATCGTTTCTATAGTTTTTATATTTTTCAAAATATAATCATCTTCTAAAAAAATATTATTAATAAAATAATGAGATTCAATTCTTGCGAAAGCGTCTGAAAAAGAATTAACTTTGGATTTATCAA
>QCHO01000012.1 GCA_003279535.1 Prochlorococcus sp. AG-402-C22 | reverse complement strand
GCTTTAAAAGCTTTTTTTTGCTCTTCAAAATTGCCAGGATCAATCTGATTTAAATGAACTTCAGCCAAATTGCAGTGGAAATCATTTCCCAAAATCTCCCCACAAGGGTTAAGTCCATATCTGCTCATCCTGTGGTCTAACTCTTCTTCAGAGAATGGACCATAACTACTATTTATCCAATTCCTCGCTTCATCCTTACCTTGTTCTGAGTAGATTTCAATAAATTCCTTTCTCAATTCATCATCTTTGAGAATATCTGCATTTGACCTTGCGATTGCTTCTGGAGCAAATTGAATAGCTCCCTCACCTGAATGGAATTGTTTTGTTACAGCATCCAAAACAGTTTGGTAAGTGGGTTTTGTATGATAAACCCTAGTATGATTAGCCATCCTGAGGGCATCTTTTTCAGGATCTATTCTCCAATTACCATTGTCATCTTGACTCCATAAATTTTCTTTTGCCGATGCTGCTTCATTATCATCTGAAGCAAATTGTCTCATTCCAGCACTTCTTCTTATATTCCCAGCAACTATGGTTACTGCAGCTTCATCAATTAATAAACAACACTCTACTGTACTTAATTTCCTGCCAATTGCCTTTCCAAGAAGTGATGCGACTCTAGAGTAAAGATCTTTCAATTTGATAGGATTTGCCATACCACCAAAACCTTTTAATGATTCTCCAGCAGGCCTAATATCTTCCAAATTAATATAAACATCAATTTCTCTTTCAAGATTCTCGTTACTTGATGCCTCAAGAAGATATTTATAGCTATCTACCCACCCTCTTCTGCTATCCCCAACTTTGATATGAAGATCTTTTCCTTTAATTTCTAATGATGATTTTTCTTCTCTTTGATCTTTAGGAGTTATTCCAACTTCACTAACTGATTTAATATTTATTTTGTTTATTACCGTAGGTAGATTATTTATAAAATGAGGCTCAATTATTGCACCTGTTCCACATCCCATCATTGCTAAGTCCATCATCAAAGCGAAGGCTTCCCAATCAATTAAGTTTGTTGAAGTACAGTTGTATGCCCCAGAGAAATTTTGGTTTTTGTTAATCCAAGGAGTTCCTCCAATCCATAACCATCTCCCTGAAGGTTGGGCTTTTTGGTTGCTTTGCATCTCTCTCATTAGGATTAATTCTTCATCAGAAAGTTTTCCTAATTCTTTTAAGCCCGATAAATTTCTTTCACCTACTTCACTCCAGTTCTCCCTTTTGCCAGAGGCAGTTTTTCTACTGTAAGATCTGAAAAAAACAGGATAAGCAGCTGGCGCAGTCTTTGGAAAATCATCTTTTTTAAGATTATTGGAATTGCTTTCTGAAGAAGCTTTATTTGGTGCAACAGTCACGATAAAAAAAAGTATGTAAATAACCCGTACTGGAAGAATAACTCTACCTGTGGCGTCTGCAACCATTCTTACCACTATTTAACGGTTTGTGTAGAATTATGTTTAATATGAAATCTTTGTTTCAAGAATTGATATGGAAAGAATCCCTGAACCTGAATTAATGGAAGAAAAAGAGCAGGTCATTTCTTATGACGAAGCTGATTTTTCAGAAGGGGAATTTAATCTAATTAATCAAATAAATCATTATCTTTTGAGAAAAAATATTTCTTTAAGTGAAAAAGATTTAATAGTTGATTTAGGATGCGGCCCAGGAAATATTTCTGAGAAGTTAGCAATAAAATGGCCTAATACCGAAGTAATAGGAATAGATGGTTCTAAAGAGATGATTTTGAGAGCAGAATATAAGAAAAATATTTCTAATAATCAAAAAAAATTAAAAAATTTACGCTACATTTGTTCTGATATAAAGGACATTAGATCAGATAATTTTTTATTTACGAAAGAAATAAGTTTACTCGTAAGTAACAGTTTGATCCATCATATTACCTATCTAGAAGATTTCTTTAACACCATAAAAAGTTTGTCTAGTAATATCACTGTAAATTTTCATAAGGATTTAAAAAGGCCATTAAATGAAAAGTCAGCTTTTGAACTCAAAGTACAATGTTCAAAAAAATATAATGAGACTTTGACTAATGATTATTATGCCTCTTTAAAAGCTTCTTATACTTTTAAAGAGTTAAAAAATTTCACTCTGGAGAATAACCTATCTTCTTTAGAAGTGTTTGAAGATGGTGATAAATATTTAATAGTCTATGGTAATGTTTAAGAACTAAGTGAAAGGCCCTTATCTTATATAAATGAGCTTAGATACTGAAATTTTAAATAATAAGGATATTCTGGATGCGGTAAATAAAAGAAGAAATTTTGCCATTATTTCACATCCAGATGCGGGGAAAACTACTCTTACAGAGAAGCTTCTTTTGTATGGTGGTGCTATTCAACAAGCAGGAGCAGTAAAGGCTAGGGGTAATCAGAGAAAAGCTACGTCAGATTGGATGGAACTTGAGAAACAAAGAGGTATTTCAATTACATCAACTGTATTGCAATTTGAATATGAAAGATCAGTAATCAATCTATTAGATACACCTGGACACCAAGATTTCTCTGAAGACACTTATAGAACATTAGCTGCTGCTGATAATGCAGTTATGCTGGAAGATGCGGCTAAAGGACTAGAACCTCAAACTAGAAAGTTGTTTGAAGTTTGCAAAATGCGAAAAATACCAATATTTACTTTCATAAATAAAATGGATAGACCAGGAAGAGAGCCATTTTCTTTACTTGATGAAATTGAATCAGAACTTGGGTTAAGTACTTTACCTATTAACTGGCCAATTGGGAGTGGTGAAGAATTTAGGGGTGTTATTGATAGATTTTCAAGAGAGGTGATTTTATTTGATAAAGCTGTAAGAGGAAAGCAATCGAATGAGAAGAGATTAAGTCTTGAAGATAAAGAGCTGTCAAAATATGTTGAGAGAGAGTTACTAGAGATCTCACTTGAAGAATTGGAGGTTCTTGATGAGGCAGGATCGAAATTCGAAAAAGAAAAGGTTTTTAATGGCTCTTTAACTCCTGTTTTCTTTGGATCTGCAATGACTAATTTTGGTGTAAGACCATTTTTAGATAGTTTTCTTAAGATGGCTCAAAAACCAACTCCAAGAAATAGTAATAAGGGGGATATTGAACCTGCAAGTGGTGAATTTAGTGGATTTGTTTTTAAGCTTCAAGCAAACATGGATCCAAAGCATAGAGATAGGGTTGCTTTTATAAGAGTTTGTAGTGGAAAATTTGAAAAGGATATGTCAGTTAAACATTCCAGAACTGGGAAAACAATCAGATTATCAAGACCCCAAAAAATATTTGGCCAAGACAGAGAAGTAGTTGATGATGCTTACCCCGGGGATGTTATTGGCTTAAATAATCCAGGAATGTTTTCTATTGGAGATACTCTTTACACAGGTACTCATTTAGAGTATGAAGGGATACCATCTTTTAGTCCTGAAATATTCAGCTGGCTAAGGAATCCAAATCCTTCAGCATTTAAAAACTTTAGAAAGGGTGTTAATGAACTTCGTGAAGAAGGCGCTGTTCAGATCCTTTATGATTTTGATGAGAGCAAAAGAGATCCTATACTCGCAGCTGTTGGGCAATTACAGTTGGAAGTAGTAACTCACAGGTTAAAAAGTGAATATAGTGTAGATGCAAATCTTGAATCAATGCCATATCAATTGGCTAGATGGGTCTCTGATGGATGGCCAGCTATTGAAAAACTTGGCAGAGTTTTTAATTGTAAAATAGTCAAAGATTGTTGGAATAGACCAGTTATTCTTTTTAAAAACGAGTGGAATCTAAATCAATTTGTTGAAGATAATAATCAATTAAATTTAAACAAGGTCGCTCCTGTTGTTAGTGGAGTCGAACCAATTGTTTTATAAAGCCTTAATGGATTATAAAATTGGTTAATCTGTTAGTATTGGTAAAAAATTTTGGATTCAAACAGTAGTAAAAACAATAGTGGTAAATCACCTTATGAAATTTTAGGTGTAAAAGAAGACGCTGCTTTTGAGGATATTCAAAAAGCTAGAGATATTAAAGTTAAAGAGGCTGGTGAAGATTTAATTTTAAAAGCAAAAATAGAATCCTCCTTCGATCAATTACTTATGGGGAGTTTGAAAGCAAGACAATCTGGAAATGTAAGTTATGAAGCTGTAAGTGCTTCAAAAAAAGAAAAACAAATTAATCAATTTACCAACAATAATTTCCCACTACTCTCTAAGATAAAGAATTTTAGTAATAACTCTAAGAACTCAAGTCCATATAGTCTTCCAAAAATAACGCCTCCCTCATTTGATAACCTCTCATTAAAAATATCTATTGGTTTATTATTTTTAATTTTGCTATTTATTAGCCCTGATTCGAATAATAGGCTTTTGCTCTCTATCTCAACATTAATACTTACCTATACTCAAATTAAATCCGGGAAAAGATTTATAGGTTCTCTAGGATGGAGTGTTACCTTTCTTTCAATAGGATTAATATTCGGAGGATTACTTGAAACTAATTCTTTCATTCAAGAGATATCAAATAATTCTTTATCAATACAAAAAATTCAAAGTATTCCCGCTATGGTTATTTTGTGGCTGGGAGTAATTTTCTTATAATTAATTTTCTATCAACGATTTAATTTCTTCATAATTTAATAAATATTTATTCTTACAAAATTCACAAACCAATTCCGCTTTACCCTCTTTCTTTAGAATATCCTCCAACTCATTTTTATCGAGCATTTTCATTGCATTTAAACTTCTTTGTTTGGAACACTTACATTTGAAACTGACTTCTTGGGAACGAGCTTTTTCAGATATTGATTTATCGTCAATATCGGGAAATATATTTCTTATTAACGAAAGAAGATCATCTTTTGACTTAAATAGTTCCTCGCTGAAAGAATTGATTTCTTTACATCTTTCTTCAAGTAGCGAAACTAATAAAGGGTCAGTATCTTTTTTAGGTAAAACTTGAGCTAATAATCCACCACTACAAATAACGCTTTTATTTTGAATTTTTTCTCCAATAAATACAGCAGAAGGAGTTTGTTCTGAATGATATAGATATGAAGCTAAGTCTTCGGCAATATTCCCATTTACTAATTCAACAGTACTTGTAAAGGGCTCTCCAATTCCTGTATCTCTAATGACATTTAAATATCCTGTACCTAATGCTTTTGTGAAATCAAAAGCATATTTATTATTATCTGTATTGATAAGATCCAATTCTAAATCAGGATTCCCTACATAGCCCCTAACTTTTCCGTCTCTACCTGCATCAACTAGCAATCCCTTTAAAGGGCCGTCAGATCTAACTCTTAGAGTAACCCTCCCGTGCATTATCTTCATCGAACTTGCTAAAAGCAGTGAAGCACTAAATGCTCTTCCTAAGATACAAGTGGTTAAATAAGAAAGACCATGTCTTTTTTTTGCTTCTAAGGTGGATTCTGTGGTTAAGACTGCAACTAATCTTATCCCTCCATTTGCTGCAGTAGCACGAACTATCCTATCTTTCATGATTTTCTTTCATAAAATTTTTTATTTTCCCTTTTTCTAGAATTAGCATTCTAGAGGGAATGCCTTCAAATAAGGAAGGTTCGTGAGTAACAATAATAATTGTATTTTTATTTTTTAGATCAAGGATTAAATTCTTCACATCATTTCTCATTGTCCAGTCTAATCCAGCAGTTGGTTCATCAAGTAAAAGAACTGAGGGGTTTCTGAGTAGCTGAACTGCTACTGCTAATCTCCTTTGTTGACCACCACTTAGTTGTTCTGGTGGTTGGGTAAGATTTAATTTTTTCAGACCTACCTTATTTAAAACTATTTCTATATTTTTTTCTCTTAAAGATTTATGGCCGATTTTTAATTCTTTTCCAATGGTTGTACCTATAAAGTATCTTTCTGGAAATTGGAATACTACACCACAAAACCATCTCCTTTGCCTAGAAGATAAAATTTTATTTTTCCAAGTAATTTTTCCTTTTTGGGGATTTGTTAACCCGCTTATTATTTCTAGCAGGGTTGTTTTTCCAGAACCACTATTGCCGCAAATTAAGATGATTTCATTTTCATGAACTTTTAAATTAAGATTGTCTATTATTTTTCTTTCACCAGTTTGAGGTTGATAAGATATTTCTTTTAAATCAAGCATTATTAATTAAGTTGTAGGTATGAATTTTAATCTATTGATAACTTACTTATAATAGCTGTATATCTAAAAGGCTATTAGTCAATATGAACATTGTTTTTAGAGAAGTTGATCCTTTTAACTGTTGGATATGGATAAGGTTTTCAGAATCACCAACTCAAGATGAAAAAAATTATTTAGATGGAGTTTTTGATAGTTGGTACGTTTTAGGAAGGTTAGGGGGCTTTAACTCTGAAAATTTACAAACGCATGAAGAGGGTTCAGATCTAAGTTGGATGTCATACGATAATGAACAAAAAAACACATCTCTTCCAGCCCTAATGCATAATTTAGGAATAATGGAATATCAAAATCTGTGGGCAAGATGTTGGGTCGATTTTGGTACTTCAGATTCGCTTTCATTAGATATATTAATTAATTCTTTGAATGAGATATCAAATAATTATGTGAAAATTGAAGAGTTAATTATTGGTGGTGAAAATAATGATTGGGCTATTGAAGAACATGAAGATTTGGTTTTCAAAGATTAAGTGTGTTAGATGGAAGACTTAACCAGATTATTTATTTCCCCTGAAAGAATTGTAAATATTAAGAGTAATAATCTAAAGCTGACTAATGATGAAGCTCATTATATTAATAAAGTAATGAGGATAAAAACTGGTAAAGAAATATTTATAGCTAATGGTGAGGGTTCATTATGGAAAGCAATTAAAGTTAAAAATGATTCTTTAAAAATAAGTCAATTACAAAAACCTTACTTATTTCAACAACAAGAAATTTACTTATTGGGAATAGCTGTTGTTATACCAAAAAGTGGTTTTGAGGATATTTTAAAAATGTGTACTGAAATAGGAATTGATTTTATACAACCATTATTTTCGGAAAGACAGGTAAACAAAAATTTAAATTTTACAAAAAAATTTTTGAGATGGAATTCAATTATCAACGAAGCAGTTGAGCAAAGTGAGAGATTATGGAAACCATCTATTTTAAATGGTATGGATATTATTGAATGGTTAAAAAGAAGGGATAATCAAGAGAGAGTTTCAATATCAGTAACTAGAGAAGATACCTGTTATGACTTAAATCAATGGTTAAAAAAGCAGCAAGAAATAGTAAATAAAAAAGGGGGTATTTTCTGGAATGTAATTGGCCCTGAAGGAGGTTGGTCTTCAAGAGAAATTGATTTTTTTAATGAAAACAATAATACAGTTGTTAAACTCTCTGAAACTATCTTAAGAACTTCAACAGCTAGTATTAATGCATCATCAATTCTAAACCAATGGAGAAATGATTTGAAATTAAGGAATTAGATAAAAATGAGTTTTATTACAAATCAATTTTTTATAGGTTTTTGGATTAATTTTAGTTTGATTTATATGTTCCGCAAGATTCCTTTGATGACAAAAGGCGGTTGGATAAGTGCAGGTATTTTAGGAACAATTTTGTGGGGATGCTTGTCATGGCAGGGTTGGATATCAGTTGTAATTTACTTATTATTTGGCTCTCTCGTAACCAAAATAGGATATAAATTTAAAAAAGAAAAAGGGATAGCCGAAAAAAGAGGTGGGAGAAGAGGTCCTGAAAATGTTTGGGGCTCCGCAGCTACAGGATTATTTTTTGCCATGATGACCAAATTTAATTTTGCCAATGTAGTTTTTTTTAAAATTGGTTTTGCCGCAAGTTTTGCATCAAAGTTGGCTGATACTTTTGGTAGTGAAATTGGAAAAAGATTTGGGAAAGATACATATTTAATTACTTCACTCAAGAAGGTTGAGAGAGGCACTGAAGGAGGAATAAGTTTAGAAGGAACATTAGCTAGTGTCTTAGGGTCTATATTTATGGCTTTTATAATGTTGCGTCTATCAATTATTTCTACAAAATACCATTTTATAATTGTTGCAGTTTCGGGATTCATAGCAACACTTTCTGAAAGCATTATTGGCGCTACATTTCAAAATAAATATAAATTAACTAATGAAATGGTAAATGCTATTCAGACAAGTATCGCTTCTGTTTTTGCTATCTTTGCTCTTATCTTATATTCGTATTTTTAAAAATAAAAATATTCAGAAACAGTTAGGATTCCTTCCATTTTGTAAGAATCTCCCAGCTCTTCAGTCTTTGAAAAATCCAAAAATGTCCTTTGGAATTTAGATGAATACCATCATTCGTAATCCAATTCTTACTCCTTTGATCAGAGTACATTTCTCTAAATGTAGGAAGAAATGGAACATTCTGATTGAGGCAAACTTCCTCCATTCTCCTTTCATAAGAATTACAAAAATCATTTGAGTACCATAGACATCCAGCGAATGGCATTTTGTTCTCATCAACCGGTGTTAAACCAAGAACAAAGACCCTGGTTTGAGAGCTCATTTCATTGACTAATCTCTCTAATCCATATTCAAAACCATTGATATCTAATTGATGCCTTCCGTTTTTCTGACCAATTGCTGCAGTATCATTAAGACCTACATTTAGCAGGATTGCTTTAGGTTTATTTCTTCTTGTTTCTCCTCTAGAGGACCACTCTTTCTCCCATCTAGATGAAACCTTTTCTATCCCATCTCCTCTCACTCCAAGTTGATAAATAACTGGCCCATTTTGGTTCTTAAACCAATCTTTTCTTAGCCTCTCACACCATCCACCACCTTCATTATCCCCCCATCCATAAACTGAGCTATCTCCAATTACAACTAGCTGTTTTGGTAGACTAATCACTTTAAATAGGAAAAAATAATTATATGATTCAACAGAATATTCTTACAAATCAAGTCAAACCATCTTTGATTTTACCATTTATTAATTCACCAATTATTGCGATTGAGCTATAAGCTAGCAAAACTGTGGTAACTTCTTGCCATGCGAATGAACTAAGTGATTCTTGCAATTGCCAACCTAGACCAACACTTCCAATAACTCCAACAATTGCAGTTTCTCTAATAATTATGTCAGATCTATAAGCGCAATATGCTAAGTAACTTTTTGCTTGTTGAGAAAATAAACCTAAAAGCCAACTAGTCTTTTTTGAAATTCCTAAAGATTTCATTGCGATATAATTTCTCTTATCTTGGCTATCCAGATTTGTAAAAAGTAATTTGCTTGTAATGCCAGCGTTATGAAGACCCAATGTTAAAGCTGCTAAAGATAAAGAAGGATTATTAAAAGTTAAAAGTATTAGAAGCATTACAGGTGTAGGTATTAAACGCAATAAAAATGCAAAAATTCTTATAAGAATCTTAGAAGTATTGCTATTGAAAATTCCTATTACTAAAGGAGGTAAACCAATTGCAATTCCCGTCGATAAAAGACTTAAAATTATTGTTTCCAATATAAGTTTTAAGAAATCAAATAATCCCAAATCGGAGCTTGATTTAAATAGGGTACTAACAGAATTAAAATTTTCAAAATTATTATTAAAAACAAAATAAAGAAAATATGGAATAGAAAGTAAAATTGTTATAAAAAAAACTGCAATAAAAAAAATAGATTGAATTTTATTTGTATTGTTAAAATTTATTTTTTTGAATATTAATCCAGAAAGAATTATCAAAATTGCTAAGGACCATAAATAAGTCCATAATTCTCTAAAATTCAAAGTTTGAAAAGATAAAAAAATACTTGTACCTATTCCTCCAATCCCAAAAAGTCCTAAAATTACAGTACTTCTTATTGAACATTCTAATCGATATAAACCAAAGTTTTTAAATGTATTGATTATTGGATTCCATATTAAAGTTAATAAAGAAGAAAATTTAGGCGCATTGATTTGGTTTATAGATTCAAAACTTTTGTAGTCAATAGTTTCTAATTGTTCAGCAAAGACTTTTGAATTTACAGCAATATAAGGAATACATATAGCTATTATTCCTATTGAATAATTTATGCCATATATTTGCATTAATAGTATTCCCCAAACTACTTCATGAATTGATCTAATTATTGTTAGAAAAAATCTTATTATGCTGTTTAAAAAAATTGGAATATTAAAGATTTTATAAAAAATATTTGAGGATAATATTCCAAAAATTACTCCAAAAATAATACTTACTAACCAACTAAAAAAACTAATTAAGATAGTTTCATTTAATCGATTAATTACGCTAATAATAATTTCATCATCGATCTTGGGATTAAATGCAGAAATAAAAAATTCTTTGAATAAATCAAACCCTTCAAAATGTAAATTAGTTATTAGTTGACACCCTAGAGGTATGCAAACCAATATTGGTAGAAAAGATATTGAGATATAGTTTAATTTTAATTTATTGAACAAATTAATATATTTTGTCTAAATGAAACTTCTTTAATTTAGTTTTTTCAATATTAAAAAAGATTTTACCATCCCTTATCCCAATAACCTTATCGAAATCGTTCAACAAATCTAATCTATGTAATGCAACTAATGTTGCCTTTGGAGATTTTATATTGTTTTTATCAATATTTTCTAGCAGCAGTTTTTTAATTGTTGATATCAATTTGGGATCTAAATTATTAAAAGGCTCATCTGCAAGTAATATATTTGTTGCTTGAATTAATGATCTAGCTATAGCCACCCTCTGTTTTTGCCCCCCAGATAGTTTTCTGATTTTTTTGTCGTAAATAGAGTTATGAAGTCTACATAGTTTCATATATTTATGAGCCTGCTTAAAAGAACTTATATTTAGCAAATTTTTAAAAGCGAAATAAAGACTTTTTTCCGCTAGTAGTCCACAATTAACATTTTGTTCTGCTGAGAGATCTTCTATTAATCTTAAATCTTGCCAAATAGTAGTTATTTTGCTTTTTTGCTTTCTATCTAATTCCTCGAAACTTTTATTGAATAATTTAACCTCACCTTGAGTTGGCTTGATAGTGCCATTAAGCACGGAAATAAGTGTAGTTTTCCCTGAACCGCTTTTACCTAAAAGTGCAATTTTTTCCCCTGAATTGATTTTTAAATTTACTTTATTTAGGATCAGATTATTTTCGTATTTATAAGATATATTTTTTAATTCTAAGAGAGTATTATTCATCTTATTTTTTTTAATTTCCTCCCAATATCCTCTATATTTTTATACTGTTTTGCTTCTGCATTAATAAATCTTTTTGCATTGAACATATCTAATATCTGTTTATGTGATTTTTGATTTAAATCTAAATTTAGAATTACTGATTTAAGTTGTTTAGTAAACCCTTCCCCGAATCTATTTTCAAGATCCCCTTGAGCTAACCAATGATAGTCAACATATTCTGGGGTAATCCAGAATAATTCTAAATTACTTGTTCTTTTAGAATTGTTTTTAAGATTGTTTTCCCAAACTTGTTTATTTAAAGCTCCAGCATCAAATGCTCCACTATTAACTAAAGCTATTGTGGCATCATGACTCCCACTAAAACCTGCTTTTTTACCTTTAAAGTTTTTAATTTCTACCCCTGCTTGATTTAAGAAATATTCTGGCATTAATCTTCCAGAAGTTGAGTTTTCAGAGCCAAAAGTAAATCTTAAATTCTTGAGTTTTCTAAGTCCTTTATTATTTGAAATTGAGTTAAGTTCTAAATTTTTGTTTACTACAAAAACACTTTTAAATTCCTTATCTATATCTCTTTGAGCTATGACGATTGAATTAGGAGTTTGTAATCTTGCTTGAACTCCTGATAAACCGCCAAACCAAACCAAATCTAAATCTTTAGTTCTAAATCCAGTTACTGCTGCAACATAATTAATAACAGGGATGTATTTAACTTCTATATCTAGTTGTTTGGATAATTCTTTTGAAAATAAGTTAAATCTTTTGTCCAAAACATCTTGGTTTTGATCAGGTATGGCTCCAACTTTTAAAACTTTGGGATTTGAAAATACCGGTAATGAAAAAACAAAAAATGATAAAGATGAACTTAGGATTATTTTTTTTAAATTTAAATTAAACATATTTAAGTTTAAATTAATAATATTCAGAGATTGCTTTTTCAAGCCTATTTAGTCCATCTTTTATTTTAATCTCTGAAGCTGCACAGGATATTCTAATACATTCATCAGCTCCAAAAGCTTTTCCAGGTACAACAACTAATCCGTAATCATGAAGAGCTTTATTGCAGAAATCAACAGAGGAAATTGAGGAGTTAGGTAATCTTGGAAATGCGTAAAATGCTCCATTAGGTTCTTCAATATAAATCCCATTTATATTTTTAAGGCTCTCATAGAGGAGACTTCTTCTTTGATCATAATGGCTATTTATCATTGAGAAAAACTCAACATTAATTTTTAAAGCCTCTAGAGCACCTTTTTGAACAAAAGAGCAAACATTACTTGTACTTTGACTTTGTAATGCTGAGGATGCTTTGATTACATCTTTGGGACCTACTAAATAACCTACCCTCCAGCCAGTCATAGCCCATCCCTTGGCAAAACCATTTATTATGAAAATCCTATCTTTTAAGTCATCTGCTAGTGTTGATAAACTGTAGTGTTTAAATTCTTTTTTAAGGATTAGTTCGTAAATCTCATCAGAAAGAATATTGATATTTGGATTTTCTCTGGCTATATCGGCAATTTGCAATAATTCTTCTTTTGACATAACTCTTCCAGTAGGGTTATTGGGAGAATTGATAATTATAAATTTAGTTTTTGAAGAGATTTTAGACTTTAAATCTTTTATATTTATTTTAAATCCATCTTCAGCAGAAGAATTTGTAAAGATTGGCTCCCCCCCCGCCAACCTGACCATCTGGGGATAACTTAACCAGTATGGAGAAGGAATAATAACTTCATCTCCAGCATTTAATAAAACTTGGAAAAGATTATATATTGCTTGCTTAGCACCATTTGTGACCATTACATTTTCATATTCAATATTTAATTCGTTTTGAATTTGAAGTTTATTTGCAATTGCTTTTCGGAGATCTAAATTGCCCGCTGCGGGACCGTACTTTGTAAATCCATCAAATATAGCTTTGCTCGTAGCCTCTATAACTTCTTTTGGGGCATTAAAATCTGGCTCTCCTGCACTTAAATTACAAATATCTACTCCTTCTGCAGATAATTGATTTGCTTTGGCACTTATCTGCAATGTAAGAGAAGGCTCAATTGAAAGTGCCCTTTCAGATAAATTAACTTTACTCATTGATTTATAGCTTTTCAAATATGACTTTTAATAATGACAAATGCATTAATTAAGAATAATTAAAAGTATCACAGAATGGTTTAATTTAGTTCATTTTCTTAATCTATTTTATTTTCATGTTTTGAGTTCTTAAGATAAAAAATATTTAAAGTTTTATTTTCGGTGAAAAGGTTAGTTATTGGAAGAGGGAGTGTTTTTGCAGATTTGTTAATAATTGGTGAAGCGCCTGGAGCTAAAGAAGATTTAGAAGGAAAACCTTACGTAGGTAAATCTGGTAAATTATTAAACGAATTATTGATAAAGGCGGGGATTGACTATAAGGAAGATGTTTATTTTTGTAATGTAATTAAATGTCGTCCACCAAATAATAGAAAACCCACGACCAGAGAAATTAATATTCATAAACCATGGTTGTTGCAGCAAATAAAGCTAGTTGATCCAAAAATTATATTACTTACTGGTTCGACTGCCATGAGAACTATTTTAGATTTTAAGGATCCCATAAGTAATTTGAGAGGTCAATGGATTAAAAAAGATGGGAGAGAAATTATGGTAATTTTTCATCCATCTTATCTGTTGAGATTTCCTTCAAAAGAAATTAATAAACCTTATCATTTAACCCTAAAAGACCTAGAGAATGTAAGCGGTAAACTATATGCCTTATAATTTAGTGAATCCTTTTTGAATATCAAGAATTTTAATGTCATTAACTCAATCAAAAGAGGTTAATAGTCTCTCCAAAAGATATTCAACTCATATTGAGAGGAGGATAACTAGAACAGTAATGGTTGGTGATATAGCTATTGGAAGTGATTATCCAGTAAGAGTTCAATCCATGATAAATGAAGATACTATGGATGTCGAAAATGCTTACTTGGCTATCAAAAGACTTCATGATGTTGGTTGTGAAATAGTAAGATTAACTGTTCCTTCCTTAGCACATGCAAAAGCAGTAGGAGATATAAAAGCAAAATTATTAGAAAATAATATCAACACTCCCTTGGTAGCTGATGTTCACCATAATGGTATGAAAATTGCAATGGAGGTTGCAAAACATGTTGATAAAGTGAGAATTAATCCTGGATTGTTTGTATTTGAAAAATCAGAACCTACAAGAACTGAATATACAGATGAGGAATTTGAAACTATTAAACAAACAATACTTAAAAGATTTACCCCTTTGGTAGAAGTTTTAAAGGCTGAAAATAAAGCTCTAAGGATTGGAGTTAATCATGGTTCTCTATCTGAAAGAATGCTTTTTACTTATGGAGATACTCCATTGGGAATGACAGAATCTGCGATGGAGTTCGTCAAAATTTGTGATGAGCTTGATTTTCATAACATAATTATTTCTATGAAAGCATCCAGGGCCCCGGTCATGATGGCAGCTTACAGAATGATCGCAGATAGGCTTGACTCAGAAGGATATAACTATCCTTTACATTTAGGAGTGACTGAAGCTGGAGATGGTGATTATGGAAGGATTAAAAGTACTGCTGGAATTGGGACGCTTTTAGCAGAGGGATTAGGAGATACCATCAGGGTTTCTTTAACAGAAGCCCCAGAGAAGGAAATACCAGTTTGCTATTCAATTTTGCAATCTTTAGGATTAAGAAAAACAATGGTTGAATACATCAGTTGCCCTAGTTGTGGGAGAACACTTTTCAATCTAGAAGAAGTTGTAGATAAAGTTAGGAACGCCACTTCACATTTGACGGGTCTAGATATAGCAATAATGGGATGTATTGTTAATGGGCCAGGAGAAATGGCAGACGCTGATTATGGTTATGTTGGTAAAGGCAAAGGAACTATTGCCTTATATAGAAGGAAAGAAGAGATAAAAAGAGTACCTGAAGATGAGGGGGTTAATGCTTTAATCCAACTTATCAAGGATGATGGGAAGTGGATTGATCCTTAAGGATTTGTCAAATTTTTGAAATTATAAATAAATTCTTTTTATAATAAAAAAATCGGATTCTTTTAAGATAAGAAAATTGCTTAAAAAAAAATTTATAATTGTTTTTGCGACAACCTTTTCTGGACTATTTTTAAATAATTTTGCAGAAGCAACAGTTTTAAATAATAGTTATAAAGAAGTAATTGATCATGTTTGGCAAATTGTATATAGAGATTTTCTTGATTCAAGCGGTAAATTTCAAAAGTCTAATTGGATTAATCTAAGAAAAGAGGTTTTATCAAAAACATATTCAGACAGCAATGAAGCATATGATGCGATTAGAAATATGCTTTCTAATTTAGATGATTCTTATACAAGATTTTTAGAACCTAAGGAATTTAATCAAATGAGAATTGATACCTCTGGTGAATTAACTGGAGTTGGTATCCAAATTGTTAAAGATAAAGAATCTGATGATTTAATAATTATTTCTCCCATAGAGGGCACCCCTGCATTTGATGCTGGAATTAAAGCTAAAGATAAAATATTGTCTATAGATGATATTTCTACTGAAGGCATGAATATAGAGGATGCCGTGAAATTAATAAGAGGACAAAGAGGTACTAAAGTTAAGCTTGAAATTCTTAGAGGTTCTAAATCCTTTTTTAAGATTTTATCAAGAGAAAAGATTGAAATAAAATCTGTATCAAGTAAAGTCAATCAAACCAAAAACGGTTTATTAATTGGCTATGTGAGAATTAAACAATTTAATGCAAATGCATCAAAAGAGACTAAAGATGCTATTAAAGATTTAGAAACAAGAAAAGTTGCAGGATATGTTCTTGACTTGAGAAGTAATCCAGGAGGTTTATTAGAATCAAGCATTGATATCTCAAGGCACTTCATTAACAAAGGAGTAATAGTAAGTACAGTCAGTAAAGGTGGTTTAAAAGAAACAAAAAGAGGAAACGGTCAAGCTCTAACAAAAAAGCCCTTAGTTGTCCTAGTTAACGAGGGTTCTGCTAGTGCAAGTGAAATAGTTTCTGGTGCAATAAAAGATAACAAAAGAGGAAAATTAGTTGGAAAGAAAACGTTTGGTAAAGGTCTAGTTCAATCAATGAGAACATTAGTTGATGGTTCAGGGTTAACTGTTACAGTCGCTAAGTATTTAACTCCGAACGGCACAGATATAAACAAATCTGGAATTATTCCTGACATAGAAGTGAAAATGAATATCAACCCTATTCTCCAAAGAGAGATTGGAACTAGAAGAGATAAACAATATAAAGCTGGTGAAAAAGAGCTAATAAATATAATTAATAGAAAGAATCAGATAAGTGAATTTAAGCCTAAAACTACAAACCTTAATGCATTCCTAAAAATTAATAAGAAAGATAAAGTATTTTCATTAAATTAATTACTCATATCCAGCATTCTCTTTATTGGCACATAGGCTCTTCTTATTATTTCTGGGTCAAGTTCGATAGACGGGGAATTATTTTTCAAACAATCTAGAATTTTTTCTAAAGTATTTAATTTCATATATGGACACTCGTTACATTTGCAACCATTTATATCTGGAACTTCAATGAAGATTTTATTAGGTTCTTTCTTCTTCATTTGATGGATTATTCCAGGTTCAGTTAATACCATATATGTTGTAGATTGATCTTTACTTACGAAATCAAGCAGTTTACTTGTTGATCCAATAAAGTCTGAGAGGATTAATAAATTTTGACTACATTCAGGATGAGCAATGACTTTTGATCCTGGATTTTGATATTTTAATTTTAGTAGTGCTTCTTCACTAAATGATTCATGAACAATGCAGCTGCCGGGCCATAATTTAAGATCTCTCCCTGAATTCTTCTGTACCCATCTCCCAAGGTTCTGATCCGGTGCAAATATTATCTTTTTATCTTCAGGTATCTTTTTAACTAATGAGACTGCATTACTGCTTGTACAAATTAAATCACTTTGCGCTTTTACTTCTGCAGTACAATTTATATAACTTACGACATAGTGATCTGGATTTTCTTCCCTAAATTTTTTAAACTTATCTGAGGGACAATCATCTGCTAATGAACATCCTGCATCAATATCTGGTAATAGGACTGTTTTATTTGGGCTAAGTATTTTTGCAGTTTCGGCCATAAAGTGTACACCGCAAAAAATTATTATGTCTGCATCATTATTTGCAGCTTTTCTCGATAGATCTAATGAATCGCCAATAAAATCTGCAATTTCTTGAATTTCTGGCGCTTGATAATAGTGCGCAAGAATAATAGCATTAGCTTTTTTGCAACGCTCCTTTATTTCAGAAATCAAATCCTCTTCGTTTTGAACGGA
Organism: Prochlorococcus sp. AG-402-C22; assembly: GCA_003279535.1. GTDB lineage: Bacteria > Cyanobacteriota > Cyanobacteriia > PCC-6307 > Cyanobiaceae > Prochlorococcus_A. The sequence goes on along the minus strand of QCHO01000012.1, from coordinate 16,804 downwards.
TTTCTGTTTTGCAGTAGAAGTTATACTGGTCAGGATTTAGAATATCTCTAAATAGATTATATGCCTTTAAACAGAAAAAATTCTGACAAATTTAAAAATTGCTATTGTTGGTGACTGTCATGGTCAATGGTCTGAATTAGACTTGAAAGTTTTATCGATTATTAAACCAAATATTGTTTTATTTGTTGGTGATATTTCTGATGGGAGTGTCAAAATAATAAAAAAAATCAATGAGATCAAAATTCCTACTTTTGTGATTTTAGGAAATCATGATAGAGGGAAGGATTCTACAGGTGAAATTCTCTCAAAGCAGATTCGTGTACTTGGAGAGAAATATTGTGCATGGGATTTAAAAGTTTTTAATAATCAAATAAATTTACTTTCTGCAAGACCATGTAGTTCTGGAGGCGGTTATTTTCTTTCAAAAGAAGTTAAAGGCGTTTATGGACCTATTACCGAACAAGATTCAATAAATAAAATTATCAAATGTTCAGAGGAGACTATTGATGATATCCCTTTAATTATTATGTCTCATGCTGGCCCTTCTGGTTTAGGCTCAGAACCTAAAAGCATTTGTGGGAAAGACTGGAAATTACCCTCTTTAGATTGGGGAGATAGAGATTTGTCTGTGGCTATTTCTCAAATACAAAAGAAAAGAAAAGTTGAACTTGTAATTTTTGGTCATATGCACAATCGGCTTAAAAGAAATCTTGGTTTAAGAGAGATGTTTAAAATTGATAGTAAAGGAACAATTTATTTCAACACTGCGGTAGTGCCAAGATATAAAACTGATGAGGATGGGAAATTATTAATTAACTTTTCATGGGTTGAGTTTGAAAAAAATGAATTAATAAATGTTTCTCATCGATGGTATTCAGACTCCGGTAAAATTTGTGAAGAAGATAAATATTTTTAGGATTAGATATTTTTGATCATATTTTAAGATTTTTTGGGCTTTTCATATCTTGCAAACAATGTTTGAGATAAGATATAACCCGCAATACCTGCGGCTGTAAAAGCTAAACCATTTTTAAATAAAGGTAATAAATCATTTGTTCTAGATATTATCGGTGCCAAACCAAAAATTCCAAATAACATTCCCCATAAAGGAGAAAGAAGAGCTAAAAATCCAATTGATATCAATTGACCTTCTTTTCTTGGAGCAGATGCGAAACCTGCTACTAGACCTCCAAGAATAGAAGTACATAAGGTCCATATATATTGCTCTTTGGGTAGGCCAGGGACAACTTGACACCCACCTCTTTCAAGGCAAATCTTTACTGAATTAATTGCATCTAATACTGCACCATCCTCACCGTGATCTTTCACATAATATTGATTACCAAATCTTGTTTGAAGTTCAACCCAAAATAATCTTGGCATAAAATTAAAATAAGCTTCTCCTACGTTAAAGTTCAGCAAATTACCTCCTCTAGGATCTGCAACGATTAATAAACTTGTTTCATCTAAATCCCAATAGTCTTTTATTGCGCTACCAGGAGAACTCTCAAACTGAGATAAATATTTAATTTTCCATCCACTTTCAATTTCTAGATTGTTGAGCTTATCCTCTAAAGATTTTTTCTGATTAGGGCTTAATGTTTTAGCTAAATCAATTACTGGTGTTTTTTCTTCTGGTAAGAGATTTGGATTATTTATAGCGAAAACAGGTTTATGTGAAATTAAAACTAATATAGATAGAAATATTCCCAATAAATAGTTAATCTTTGAAGGCATAAATAAGTTTTGTCTCTTTATATTTTCGCCGATGAATAGCCTACCCGCGAATAATCCAGATTGGTTGGTAAAAAAAATAATTCAAATGGGTGGGACTATAAGTTTTTATGACTATATGAATTTTGTTTTAAATGATCCTGTCAATGGTTACTATGGCAGTGGTAAAGCTAAGTTAGGCGTTGGAGGCGATTTTGTTACATCATCCTCATTATCAGATGATTTTGCTTTTTTGGTTGGTAGACAAATAGAAGATTGGTTGTTTCAGTTCAAAAGTGTTTTTTTATCTAATCAGAAATTAGCTGTAATTGAATTTGGAGCTGGAGATGGAAGCTTTATGAGTGGATTAATTAAATATTTATTAGGAAGCAGCAAGAATTTTTTGAAAGGAGTTTCTTTTATAATCATTGAACCTAATAAAGGGATGGTAGAAAAACAAAAAAATAAATTGGAGGATTTATTAAGCTTAGGTATTGATATTTTATGGAAAGGTTTGGAAGAAGTAGAGGAAAATAATATCAATGGAATAGTTATAGCAAATGAGGTTTTAGATGCTTTGCCGGTAGAGAGAATCACTTTTTCAAAAGAAAAATTATTTCGACAAGCAGTATCTATAGACAAAAAATCCTACAGATTATTTCTTGATGAAATGCCAATTACAAGTGAATTAGAAAAAAGTATCGAACTTGCTAAAAGTGAATTGGGAATAACTATTCCACCTAAAGATGCTCTTGAAGGATGGACGACAGAATGGCATGTAGATAATTCAGAATGGTTAAAAGCTCTATATGGGAAAATCAATAATGGTATCTTATTGATAATTGATTACGCTAAAGAAGCTGAAAAATACTATACCTCTAGGAATTCTGATGGGACGATGGTTACTTATAAAAATCAAAAAATGATTCCTAATGTCCTAGATTCTCCTGGAAATTGCGATTTAACATCTCATTTGTGCGTAGAAACTTTAATTAATGATGCTGAGAATGTTGGATTTAATACTGTTGGGATAACTAAACAAGGAGAGGCTTTGTTGGCGCTTGGATTAGCAGAGAGACTTTATGGAATTCAGAAAGAATTTAAGGAGGATTTATCAAATGCTCTTTTAAGAAGAGAGACATTACTGAGACTGGTTGATCCTGTTTGTCTTGGTGATTTTAAGTGGTTTGTTTTTAATAAGTTCAAGGAGAAGAAAAAGAATATAAATTCAAGCTGCTTTCGTTAAGAAAAAAACTTTAAAAATAATGAATCCTCTACGTCATCATATATATCAACATCACCGATTTCTTTCGGTAAAATGAATCTCATTTTTCCATCACGAACTTTTTTGTCGCCCATAAGTATTTTCATAACGTCCTCTTTATTTATTTTGGGGATCTCGGTAGGAAGATCGTAACTCTCCAAAAGATTTTGCTGTCTCTCTAATTCTTCTATAGACCATAACCCTTTCTCAATTGCTATTTTACCCGCAATATTCATCCCAATTGATATCGCCTCACCATGTAGAAATTTGCCATATCCGCATAAATTTTCAATAACGTGACCAAAAGAATGCCCATAATTCAATATTGCTCTAATACCATTTTCATGTTCGTCTTGAGAAACTACATGAGACTTTGTTTTAATTGAACTATTAATTATTTTAATTAGATATTCATTATTGAGATTTATAAGTTCATTCTTGTTCTTTTCAATTTCTAAGTATTCGAAAAGTTCTTTATCTCTAATGACTCCGTATTTTATTACTTCTGCCATGCCTGCACTAAATTCTCTTTTGGGCAAACTCTTTAAAGTTTCTGGATCAATGAAAACTGCTTTAGGTTGATTGAAAGCTCCAATTAAATTTTTGCCTTTTGGATGATTTACTCCTGTTTTTCCTCCCACAGATGAATCAACCATCGATAATAATGTTGTTGGAATCTGAATATATTCAATTCCTCTTAGCCAAGTAGCAGCTGCAAAACCACTTACATCTCCAACAATTCCTCCTCCAAGGGCAATAATTATTGAATTTCTATCTAAACCAAATTCAAATGCAACATCATATATTTCACTTAAGGTTGACAAGTTTTTATATGATTCTCCAGCCTTGATAAGGAATATTTGGGCCTGAAATTTATTAACTTTTAAATTATTTAAGAATTTTTCTCCATATAAATTTGATATTTCTTCATTTGAAATCACAAGTATTTTTCTATTCTTTGTTATTCCAATTTTTAAAAGTTCCTCGCTGATATTATTCAGTATCCCTGCTTCTAGAGTTACTTCGTATGACTTATCACCTAATGGGACTAATATTTTTCTCTTATTCACAATTGATTACCTAGTAAAAATTTATAAATATTTGGTATTAAGTACTTTATATATTAGCAAAATCTAAGCTCTAGATACTTAAAAATTCAGTTGTTAAGAATTAGAAATGGTAATAAAATCATGCTATGAGTTTTAAAAAAAATATAAAAGGTATTAAGAAAAATTATTCCCTAGGAATAATTGGAGGTGGTCAACTGGCTTTGATGTTAACCGAGGCAGCAAAAAAAAGAGATTTAGAAGTATGTGTTCAAACAAAATCTTGTGATGATCCTGCTGGTTTAAAAGCAGATCATGTCATAGAAGCTGACCCTTTAAAGATAAGAGGTAATAAGTCATTAATTAATGAGTGTGAAAAAATAATTTTTGAAAATGAGTGGATAAAAATTGATAAATTAAATTTAATTGACAATAACGATATTTTTGTTCCAAGCCTTAATGCAATTAAGCCCTTAGTTGATAGGTTTTCTCAAAAAAAATTAATAGATAAAATGAACATTCCCTGTCCAAAATGGATAAGTATTGAAGATTTTAAAAATCTCTCAGATGAGGAAATCAATAATTGGAATTTCCCTCTAATGGCAAAATCAAATAAAGGTGGATATGACGGTAAAGGGAACAAAAAAATAAAGACAAAAGAAGATTTAGATTATTTTTTAACAGAGAATAATTCTGATGAGTGGTTAATAGAAGAATGGATAGAGTATGAAAAAGAATTGGCTCTTGTTGGTTCGAGAGATAGAACCGGTAAGATAAGATTCTTTCCAATCGTTGAGACATTCCAATCAAACCAGGTTTGTGATTGGGTTCTTGCACCTGGAACAACTGAATATGATTTGAACTTATTTGCAATAAATATTTTCTCTTCAATAGTTAATGAACTTAATTACGTTGGAGTTTTAGCTGTTGAATTCTTCTATGGAGATAATGGTCTTTTAATTAATGAAATAGCTCCAAGAACACATAACTCAGCTCATTTCTCTATTGAAGCTTGTACTTCAAGTCAGTTTGATCAATATGTTTGTATTTCTTCTGGGATAATGCCACCTGAAATTGAAATGAACTGTGAAGGGGCAATTATGATAAATCTACTGGGATTAAAAAAGAATTTCCCAATTTCAATGGAAACACGAGTTAAAATGTTATCTGATATTGATGGTTCTAATATTCATTGTTATGGCAAATCTCGAGAAATTCTGGGAAGAAAGATGGCTCACATTACATTTTTATTAAATGGTAAAACGCATTCTGAAAGATATGATGAGGCGCAAGTTCTATTAACTATGGTAAGAGACATTTGGCCATCTCCAAATGCATAAAAAAATAAGTTAGAGTTAAGGCACTGGGTCTTTGGTTAAGTTCTTCTTTATGTGCTCTGATCTGACTCTCTTTCGACATGAGGAGACTGTCGTGATGCGGTAGTAAACCGATCTTGTAATCGGAAACGAAAGCCCACTTTGAATCCTCTTCTGGCATTTCCAGGTCGATGCAGCAGAGAACTGACGGGGATCCGGTATACCTCTAAGAACAGTTGTAACGACTGAGTTCTTGGAGGCTTTTTATTTTTTAGTAATAGCCGGACTGTTTTTATTCTCTATCAGTGAAAATAATTTGTTTACCAAAATACTTGACGATCTATTTCTAATGCACTTATATTAATAGTACACATGTATTACTAAGTAATGACTTTAGGAGGGGCTAATGTTTGGACTAATTTTTCTTACGGTTATCGTAATGAGACCCCAAGTGGTTGGTTGCTTAGCCCAGACCGCAGCAGATTAATTTTATTTACAAGGAATAAAAAATCTACAAGAAATAGTATGAGGATTTTTGCTCATACATATTATGCAAATGATCTTGGTGAGCCAATGGCAATTAAATCATCAACTCAAATGTATTTGGATAATGCTTGGGATAAATGGCATGACCTTCAATTAGAAGGCTGGACTTTTGAAGAACTTGAATTACCTGAATCAGTATGACTAACTTAAATCCAATCAAAAAGAAATTATCAAAAGTAGATAAAAAGATATCTATACAAGACCCATCAAAATTATTAGCAGAATTTTTTAATGGTGTTGTAATTGAACTAGATGAAGAATATGAATATGACACATAAAGAATTGATAGATCAAGTTTCCGCAAATTTATTTAAACGAAGCGGAAAGTTAGAAAGTAGAAGATCTTGGTTGGCAATGAGAAATTATCTCGAGCAACTAGATAGCGAACAACTTAAATCCATGCTTAATGACCATGGATGATTTAAGAATTCTATTTATGGAATTATATAATATGTGGCGATTTTTGAATTCAAAAAAAGGATTTAATATTTTGTTTATATTTTCCTTAAAAGAATAATTTTTTATCAAAACTTTAAGTCTATCGTCGCTGGAATCTCATTCTTTATTTAAGAATTATTCATTTGGTTTTTATTTTTTTCTTAATCCTTAGAAAACAGTAGGTTCCAAAACCAACCAGAAACATATCCAAGTAAATATGCCAAGAAGGAAAAACTTGGTGTATTAATTCCATTAATGTTTTATTGCAACTTGCCAATAAGGATAATCTAAATTTGATTTTTCTCTAATTAATTGTAATTTTCTAGAATTTATCTTTACTACTATTCCATCTGTTGGATAGTTCCTAAAAAGCTTCCCTTCCAGCCAATGTTTTCTTAATACTTGAACTTGGCTAGTAAAGTTGCACGAAATATCCTCAGGGGTCTTGAAGCCTAGCTTAGAAAGACTCTTTTTGGACTCATATTGGTTAAGTTTTGAATTAAGTATTTGAAATGCGCAGAAGCTAAGACTTTCAGAAAATCCTTCTTTTGCTCGCAGAAATCCAGAGGCGATTCTTTGAGAGATATTTGGAGTTTGGCTGGGTGAGTATAATTCACCCCTCACTTGAAGAACTCCTCGTAAGGGAAAATGCTTTGGAATGTCTCGTACTTTTATTAGTTTACTAGTGACGTCAGTTCCGTTTCTTGAAATTGCTTTTTCCAAGGTTCCTTCTCTATATTGCAAAGCAACAGCACATCCATCAATTTTAGGCTCAATTAATAATTTGGTATCTGGTAATAATCCTTTCAAAAATTCATCTATTGAATCCTTCTCTAAGGAGGGCAAAACTAGTTTATTTTTCTTTTTAAAGTAATCACAATTAGGGTTTGTTCTTAATAAGTTCTTTTCAAGTTGGTCAAACTGCTTATCAGAAATTAAAGCATTACCATTTCTATAATTATCGTCATACCATTCAATTCTTTCTTCTAAATAAGTCTTCATTTAATACGATGGCTTAAGTCTTTGGCTTGGTATCCAACTTGGTTTATCTATAATCCATTTTTCTCTATCTTCATATTTAACAGTCCATAAAAGAAATGAAGAAATTTGTTTTAGAGATATGCCAACCACATATCTTGCTTTTGGACTTATTGATATAAATCCAAATAATAATATTAACAAAATTAGTTTAAGCACACCTTTTATCATTTAAAACTCATCGTAATTTGTGCAAACTATTTAATTAATGCAATTCTTATAACCTTCAATCTTTGCTAGTTCATCAATGTTCAAACCTGTTTCTTCTAATAAAGTTTCTCCAATATCGTCTTTATTAAATTTAGTTAATGCTCCTTTAGTAGAGTACTTAATGCATTGGTTTTTATACTTTGCTTCTTTGACAACAGGAGATAAATAAAAACCAAATAAGATGATAAAAGCCCCATAGGCTACAACTTTTCTATGGTTTTTCCACCATTCATAAAATTTATTGGACACAGAAAATAAATAATTAACTTTATTCTAAATTGATTTGCAACAAATTACTTTAATAATTTAAGGACTACCTTAATTTATTATTTTTCATTAATGGATCTAATCCAAGAATAATATCTTGATTTTCTTATCCTTTGTTCTTTAAAAACTAATCTATCTGCAGATTCTAAGGGTGATTCCCCCTTTTTCACTTTTGTTGTAATAGATATACCAAAACCTTTTGCTTCTATTTTTGCTACGCCACCTTCTAAAAAGAATAGAAAAGACCAACCTTTATTCCATCCTAAATAGAAGGGATTTCGATACATTTTATTTTTGAATTGTTCTTTAATGATATTTTCCCATTGAAGGACTTACTTGTATTCGCTATTACCAAATAAGAAATTTAAAGTTGTTTATTTCTGAAAAGTAATTTTCGTATTTAAATAATTACCTAGAGGAATACTTGACGTCTATGAGTAGTACATTTATATTAATAGTACAACTGTATTATCTTCATGACTTCAGGAGTCGCTAATGTTCGGACTAATTTTTATCGTGGCAGCCTTATTGACCCCCCAACTGGCTGGTTGTTTAACCAAAAAAGTGGTTTATTAATTTATTTTGAGAGTTATAAGAAATCTGTATCTAATAACTTAAAAGTATATACTCACCTTTTCTATGCAAATGAATTAGGTGAACCAGCCCAAATTAAAAATACAAGACTTCATCCTATTGAGTGTGCTTGTGAAACCTGGAATGAATTAATTTCAGGAGGTTGGCAAATTGTTACTAATAAATTTCAGTAATCATGATCAAGGTAAATCCGTCAAAATGGGAATATCTAAAAGAATCTACCCTAAAACGAAAACGAACAAAGATTTGTATTACTTGCAATCAATTTCGCTACAGCACTACAGAAACTTTTGCTACTGTTTTGATCTGTCCAAGATACGAAAAACGTATACCGCAGGGCGATCATTTACTTAAAGGTTGTGAGTATTGGCAAAAAAATAGAACGATATTTTCTCCTGAAGCATCTTAATTATTTTCTAATTAAACTTTTCTAGGTAGAGATATTTAATTGTGTAAACAAAGCATTATTTTATACAACTTAAAAAAATCTTTTTAAGTAAGTTGTTTTTATGATTCAATTTTACTTCTCAATATTTTTATTAGTTGTACTTACATTTTTTGCACTTTTATTAGATGCACCAGAATTGGCTTCTTTAATCCAAACATTTTAGAAAATAAAAAATCAGCATTTTTACTGATTTACTTTCTTTATATTTAAGGCGTAAGTTAAACTTGTTGAATCGGAGGGATCTAATGATTGACAGTCCACCAGAGAAGTCAGATTATAAAATTTAAATCTAGATAAAACTAATGCTAAATACGGAATGAATCTTCTATTTGAAATTCATTCCTTTTTATTTCTTTCTTAAAAAATGTAAAATTATGAATATTAAATTTTTAAAGAAGAAAACTATTCATATTGAAATAATTTTATGCCACAGGCACTTCTAGATAGTGGCTAATTTTACCTGAATCCAAAACCAGTTTTTTGTTCTTCCTTTTCTTCCCATTCGTTCATAATTAGTTTTAGTAAACTTTTAACTTCTAAATTCGAGGCATTAGTATCTTTTTGAAGATTTATACAAATATTTTTTATTTCCTCATAAGCATTATCAATTAATATTGTTTTTTGATCTGGATTGGCCATAAAATTTTAAAAAGCTCCATTACAGTTAAATCCACTGCAGTTAATAACCCTAAAAATATTCATTATAAAATTATGGAATCTTTCATCATAAAAAAATGCCCAGGTCGTAAATATAGCAAAACCAGAGAAAGCAAAAGCAGCATATTGAAGCCAATGCATTCCATAGTTGTCTAATCCGTTTTTATCAAAGTCAGAATTACTCAATTGTTTTTTATTTATAATAAAATTTTTTTTTAAAAAAGGAGAGTTTGTTTTGTACGAGAGATTTATTTTTCCTTAAATATTAAATATATTTATAGCTTAAATAAAACCAGGAATTATCCACCCAAAAAAGCCGTAATTAACTATTAAAGCAAAAAAACCAATCATAGCTAATCTACCATTTGTTATTTCGGCATTTTTCCAATATTTACCCAAATAGTTTTTGAATTTTTTTGAATTTTTATCTATCAAATAATCTGGTTCTAGAGGTTCCTGTAACCTTTTGATCGCGTATAGAGTGAATTGGATTGTAATTGCGATGATAACAACTATAAAACTAGTAAGAGCATCCATTTTTAAATTTAATATGTGATCAATTAGTAAGCCAAAGAGTAAATTACATTTTTATGTATCAAACATTTCCTTATATCTGATTTATTGACAGAGGAAACCTTAACTTTAATTATTACCAAATGTAACATATTTCAAAATAATTAGTATTGATTCTTACCTTTTATTTGGATATCACATTTTAAAAAGACTTTAATGTTACGTTTATGTGTCAGTTGTAATAGGGAATTGTCTTTATGGAATCAAAGAAAGTATTGAAAAGTTTTTAATAGGAGTATATTTCAATGTTATTTAATTAAAATATTATTAATTAACTAAAGAATGATTATTTTTGTTTAATTTCTGGAAGATAGAATTTATTTCCAAATGTATAACCTATTGACATCAGTACGAACCCAATAAGTTGAGGTAAATGAGAATTCGCAAGAGAGATTTTTTCAATCATTTCTCGATCTATAAAATAATATAATAATAAATAATTTTTAATTCTGTAAATCTATTTTTTTTTTGATTCTTTAATTTCACCAGACTTTTTTAGTGAATTAACAAGTCTCTCATTTTCTGATTTTAAATTTTCTAATGCAGATTTTGTGAATTGTTCTTTAGCCTCAAATTTTGCTGATCTTATAACTTTTTTATTAGGAAGTTTTTTTTTCGGTTCTGACTTCATATTAATTAGTTTTTAAAAATATTAGAAGTTATTTTTTTCGTACTAGGTATTATTTTTTACAGTTTTATGGTTAATAATATTTGTTTACATAAACAAATTAATCTTTATCTTTTGGGAGCCTTAACCATCCAGTATTCCATTCTGATTTTAGTTTTTCCCATGAGATTCTTTTAATATCTTTTTTATTTTTGGTAGGAAAAATATCAACCCATCTATCTTCATTTTTACCTCCATAAGCTTTAACTTGAAAATGCCTATTACCATTAATAGTTTTTGGTGCTGTCCAACAAAGAGTAGGAGGCCATTTCATGAGAAATTTTAAAAACTAAAAAACTAAAGGTTGCTTTGCCCAGTCAAAACTAAACCATAATATGCAATAGTACCAAGAATAAGTACGATACCTAGTATTCTAATAATCATGATTTAATATTTTTAATTTCAAATTATATTAAAGAATTTTTATTAAAAAAAAATTCTTCAAATATTTAAATATTTGAGTTGAGGATTTGAAATTTTCTAATTTTTCCTTTTTTTATTTCTAACTATGGAGTGGCAAGATTCTGGATGCCATTCATTCTGAATCTTGCCAATGAAATCATAAATAAATGAATCGGGACATCCAGTTTCTTTTTGAAGTTCTGAAAGCTCTTCTTTGATGAATTCATATACACTCGTTATAACCCCAATATTTTCTTCTTGGGAGGGAGCCCATTTTTTATTATCCATTGTTACTGTTTTAATTATTTTCTACAATATCGTAATAAGTTATATCTCCATAATCAGCATCTGAACAACATAAATCACCATATAGTTCTTCTAACAAATCGTATGCATCTGAATACTTATCAAAACTTTGAGCGGTTAATTCATCATCTTTCCCATCAATTCTAATTATTTTGTAGGTCATTGTTAACTTTGATTTAAAAGTATTTTCGATTTATGAATAAATCTTAAAACTTAAGAATTTTATTTAAGGGTATTAGGATAAAGCTTCTGAATTTTATTTTTTTGAATTTCTATTTTCCTTTGTTCATATTTTTTTGACATAACTTTTCTTATAAGTATTTGTGGGATAAGCCAGACTAATGCAATGGCTATAGCCATAAAAGCAGGATTTCTCCAAGTTACTCTAATTATTTCTTGTATCAATTCTTGATTAAAAATTTCCATAAATAAATTGTTGAATAATAATAATATCAATTTTTATTTTTATAAACTATTAATAGATAATAAAGTAAATTATAACTTTATAAAAATTTGATTTGGAAATGTCTAACTTTTTTTCTAGTTTATTTTTTTATATTTGGATATAGATTAATCTTTCATTACTTATTGCAAAGATGTCCACTTTTCTAATAACAGGTTCAAATAGGGGTATTGGATTAGAATTATGCAAGCAAGTCCATAAGAGGGGAGATAAGGTAATTGCAACGTGTAGGAGAGCTTCAAAAGAACTTAAAGATTTAGGAGTGAGAGTTGAAGAGAATATAGAAATTTCTTCTATTGAGTCGATAACAAATTTGTGTAACAAACTATCTGGAGTCAATTTAGATTGCTTAATTAATAATGCAGGAATTTATGAATTTAATTCTTTCGAAAACTTAGATAAAAAAAGTATTTTGCGTCAATTTGAGGTCAATGCATTGAGCCCAATAATTATCACTCAATCACTTAAACATCTTTTAAAAAAATCTTCTAAAGTTGCTTTTATAACAAGTAGAATGGGCTCTATTGAAGATAATTCATCAGGAAGTTCTTATGGTTACAGGATGTCTAAAGTTGCCTTATCCATGGCAGCGAAATCACTTTCTATTGATTTATTAAAAGAAGATATTTATGTAGCTATTTTGCATCCTGGGTTAGTGAGTACAAGAATGACCGGCTTTACAAGAAATGGAATTAGTCCTGAAGAATCAGCAAATGGCCTTTTAAAACGTATTGATTCTTTAAATAAAAAAAACTCAGGCACTTTTTGGCATGCAAATGGAGAAGTTTTGCCTTGGTAATGTCTAAACTTTTATATTGAAGAGATTTATATCATTAATTTGTTAAAAAACTTTTAAATTTTTTACGAATTTCTTTGTTTGTTTGATTTTTTTAGTTATCTTTAAAAAAAACATTAGTAAAGGAGGTGATTCATTGTCGTATCTACCGAAAAATGCGGTTATCAAAGGGGCCGTGAATTCAGTATCTTCATCAAATTCATCGGTCTCTTTTTCTTTAATTAAGAAAAAAGGTTTTATTATTAATAGATTTATATAAATAATTTAATTAATAATTAAAAGCTCTGCATCTCAAGTAGTTGCAGAGTTTTTTTTTTGAATTTAAATAATCTTTCAAAGTTTATTCTATTTTTTTTTGGCCAAGATATATTAGGGCTAAAAAAGATAAAGTGCTTACCAAAGCGATTAAATACCACCCAGTTGAGGAGTTGCTAGTTACTTCTGTCATTTAAGCTGATTCTTGTCGGAGGAATTTATTATTTGAGTAAAAAACACAATTGATATCATTAAAAAAACTAAAAGGATGAAAGTTACGCTCATTTATAAAAAATGCTAATTATTAAAAAGATTATTCCTATAACTACCGTAACAATTGCTCCATCAACTAATAAGTCTTTCCATGTATAACTTTTAAGCATCCTTGTTTTATCTTCTTCACTCATAAGGTTCTTCAACCACGTCCAATCTAAAAGCTGTGTCAATGCAATACCAAAAACTAAATGACCAATCAAAATACCAATTAAATCAATTCTAGAAATATCTTTAGTCAGACTAGTAATAATAAAAAAATTCACTAGCTTTTTTCTTTATTCGATAAAGCTCCGCCTTCTTCTTTGTATTTTTCCCAGGCTTCACTTATTTTTGCTTTAGAAAAATTTTGTTTCCCTTCAGAGAATTTATTTTTGAGATTATTAAAACTATTTGTCAGCTCTTTTTTTGTTGGTTCATCAAGAAAGTTTGATGTTAATTTCCACAAATACCAGCTACTAGCTAGAAGAAGAATTAATCCCAGTAATTGCATATCGGTTTTTTACTATGCTACAACTTTATTGATGGTTTCGATGAATTAATTTATCTGATTTTTATATAAATTTTTTAACACTAAATTTTAATTAAAACTTTAACCAGTGAAAAAATATTCTATCTAGTAACCAAATGGTTAATCCCCCTTCCAGGAAAGCCAACCAGTACATCCCATAATCTGAAAAACCCATTTGTTCTTTAACTGTTTTAATTAATTTTTTATGAGCTTGTATGAGATTTTTCATTAACTAAGTCAAATTTGTTTTAAACCTGCTGAATTTCTTTAATTAAAAAACCTTTTCCATAGCAAGATAGACAGGTTTTAGTTTCATCTAATGAAATTCTTAGAAAACCTGCTCCATTACATCTAAAGCAATTTACTTTAGTATTTGAATAGATTTTTGACTTGATTTTAGCAGCACGATTTAAGTAAGAAACAGTTTCTTTACGACCGTTTGCTTTAGCAGCTTTGTTTAAAAGCTTTTTGTAGTTGACTTTAAGTTCTTGGGTATTCATCTTTTAACTTGAACTAATTTTCAAATATAGGTAAAAGGAGTCAATAAATAATTTTAAAAAAAACCTATGAATTTACCGTTTATATTTCTAATCTGATCTCTTATTGAGATTCATCTACTATAACTGATATTTATTTCTAATGTTTAACGAAGGAGTATAAGTTTGTATTTTTTATAGAAAATTTATATTTAATTGACAAAACTCCAATAATTTAAATACAAATTAGTTTTAACTTTCAGAAGAACAAATTTATAAATAAAATTATTTTCTTAAATTTATTTGATAACTCTTGGAAATTATCCGGCCTTTTTTAAATTTTTAACTAAAAAATCATTTTCATTAGTAAGAAGACCAAGTCTTGATTTCTTAGAATGCTCTTTCGTTTCAGTAGTCAAATTATTTTTTAATTTATTTGAATTCATAAGCTTAGAATTTGATTTCAAAAAAATAACACCAAAATCCTACTGATCCCCAAAACAAAATGTGGATATATTTTTTAAAAAATAGAAAATATTTTATTTTGCACATAGAAGATTTAATTTAATCAACATATTGTGGAAAACCCTGTTGAAAAACACTAAAAAAGTGGATAACTCTCGGGGAGCATTATCAAAACAAGCTTTTGTTGATTAATTTCTAAGTATTAATACTTCACTAAGAAAAGTTTAATTATAGTTTAAAACGCATCATAATCTATTGTTATAACAGTGGGATCATTACTTTTGAAATTATAAAAAGTTTCTTTCCCAGAAACTAAAGTTTAGAAAGATTTTAAAAATTTATTTTTGATCGATGTATCAAATTGACAATTAAAGTTAAGAAAAATAAAAGGCAACTTGAAATTTTATATTTTTGTCTCATCTGTTCAAATTAAGTCTTGATTCGGTTTTCTCTATGGAAATATTTCTCAAATCTAAAATTAAACAAATAAATTAAATGGAGTTAAAGAATTCAAATGTCAGAAGAAAAAAAGGATTTAAAAAAATGCTCTGGTAAGAAAAACATTATGTTTGCCTATGGTTTTATACAACTTGGTTCTAGTTTCGTATCTGCAATAGCCTTAGCTGCAATTGCTTTTGGATTCTGTTCAGTAAAAAAAGAGTCTAAATTTTTCAATAAATGTGTTGCCGAAATTATTGAAGATGGTGGTACTAATTCAGAGGCAGTAAGGTATTGCAATGGGGGCAATTAAAAGTTCCCAGACAATTAAATTATATGGATTCAACAAGTGATTTGATTATTGACTCTTTAAAAGAAGAGCCAATTGGAGAAACTGATCACTTTATCTGGTTTATAACTGATATTGGTATTGCTGCCCTATTTAAAAGAGAGCAGAACTATGAAACTTATATTTCAAATGTCGAAATTGAGGCAAATAAAATAGGTTTGGATATTACTAAAGAAGAAAAAGAGTTTCTCAAAATAAAAGAGAAACAGCTGTTCCTGTTTTATTCATAATTTGAGATCTTTGTTTGATTTAGTAAGACGGCTCAAGGTTAAAGGTAGGCTCCTTAATGTTGCTTTCACTAATTATTTCATAGGTAAGCTCCTCATCAAGAGCATTTATATAGGATGTATATAATTTCCCCCAGACAAAATTAAAGTCATCTTTACTCAAATTCTTAAATAGAATTTCTCCTTTGAAGTAAATGTGATAAGACTCAATCATCTTTAAAAATTAATCTTACCCTTTTTAACGCAAAGGATTATGTATGTAGTATTGGCTGTTACTAAAATAGATTTATATAG
Organism: Prochlorococcus sp. AG-402-C22; assembly: GCA_003279535.1. Classification (GTDB taxonomy): domain Bacteria; phylum Cyanobacteriota; class Cyanobacteriia; order PCC-6307; family Cyanobiaceae; genus Prochlorococcus_A. Next base: position 772 of record QCHO01000012.1, on the reverse strand, counting down.
AGGTTTAATAAATACTTTTAGACCATTCTTGTATTCATTTTTTGCTTTTTGAGCAATCCTACTGTTTCATCAAGATCCGTACATGGCTGAATACTGATATCCATTAACCTTCTCCAGGGATGCCATTGTTTCCAAATTGTCTCAAGTGAATCTGCACTAACAACAGAATGTCCAATACCATTTTGGACCATAAAAATCCAAGAATGAACCTCATAGTTTTCAGGTCGGTTTTGGGGACCTCCTGATTCGTACCAATTTATTAGCATTTCTCCACCTTCTTCTTGATCCTCTCCATCAGTGAATTCGTAAGAAATCAGATACCTTTGCATATTGATTAATATTAAAATCTAAACTATTCTAACTCTTGAATTAAATATTGCCTTCCAATTTAATGAATGCTAAGAAGTTTATAGAGATAATTATTTTAAATGGCTCAAACAATAGGAAGAATTAAAAAGAATATCTTGAGTAATATATCTTTTTTAAATAAGACAATCTTAAAGTATTTTCAAAACCATGATATGTTTGTATAACAGCTTTTAATAGATATAATTTGATCCTTTTTAAAACACAATAAATTAGTTAATATTATGATGCTTATGTAATTTTAATGAAAAATAAAAAGGATAATAGTGATCCAATTGATAATTTAGAGTATGAAAAAGTTCTAGAAGAAGAAATAATTAATTCATACGAAAGTAAATTTCAGAGAGATACAGAACCAGACAAAAAAAGGATTAAATTTTACAGGCTTAAAAGAACCCCATTAGAG
>QCHO01000011.1 GCA_003279535.1 Prochlorococcus sp. AG-402-C22 | reverse complement strand
TAAGAGCTCCCTTTGGAGGAATAATAGTAAATAATAATAATAATTATAAAGAGGCGGTATTATCTACCTCGCCAGAAAGATTTATAAAAATAGATAATAAAAATTTTGTAGAATCAAGACCTATCAAAGGAACTAGATCCAGAGATAAGGATTTAAATCAGGACGCGCTTAATGCTATCGATTTAATAACGAACGAAAAAGATAGAGCCGAAAATATAATGATCGTGGACCTAATAAGAAATGATTTAAGTAAAGTTTGCGAAACAGGAAGCATTATGGTTCCAGAAATATTAAAACTTGAAAGTTTCTTAAAAGTTCATCATCTAACTTCAGTAATTAGAGGAAAATTAAAGAAAAACAAGAACTGGGTTGATTTACTAAAATCTTGCTGGCCAGGGGGTTCTATTACAGGAGCACCAAAATTAAGATCATGCCAGAGACTTTTTGAATTAGAAGAATATGAACGCGGACCTTACTGTGGATCATTTATAAAGCTTGATTGGAATGGAGAGTTTGACAGCAATATACTAATCCGGTCATTTTTAATCAAACATAAAAAAATCAAGATATATGCTGGCTGCGGAATTGTTATTGACTCTAATCCTGAAGAGGAAACTAATGAACTTAAGTGGAAACTTTTACCTTTAATTGATGCATTAAAATGAGAGAAACTCTAGGTTGGCACAAGGATCAATGGTTAGATATTGATAAAATATTAATTTCGGCGAATAATAGAGGTTTAAAATTTGGAGATGGTATATTTGAAACCATTTTAATAAAGAAAAACAAACCTATTCTTTTTGATGAACATCTAAAAAGGTTAGAAAAAAGTAGCAAACTTTTAGATATTAATCTAAAAATAAATGAATTAACTTTGAAAAAACTTATTAATGATGGAATTAAAAAATTATCGCTTAAGAATGATCAATTTGCTTCAGTAAGAATAAACTATAGTCGAGGAACTAATGAAGGTCGAGCACTAACAATTGATAGCACTCTAGAGACAAAAGATTTAGATAATTTATGGCTTGAGTTCTATAGAATAAAACCAAATTTTAATCCGATAAGCGTTTTAATTAGTCAAACGGAAAAAAGAAATGAATTCAGTCTTATAAGTAAATGCAAAACATTTTCATATAATCAGGCAATACAAGTTTTGAAAGAGGCTGATGAAAAATGTTTTGATGATTCTATTATTTTAAATACGTCCGGCGAACTGTGTTGTGGAAGCACATTTAATCTCCTAATTAAAAGGAATAATCAATGGATAACACCTAGAAAAGAGAGCGGCTGTTTAGAAGGAATCATGGTTGCAAAGGCTTTGAAATTAAAAATTGTAAAAGAAGAATTAATATCTCCAGAATTTCAAAATGGTGACATAGTAGTTGCAATTAATAGCTTATCTTGCAGACAAATTAATCAAGTTAATGATTTAAAGCTTAAACCTAAATTCAATCCAATTTACTTTTGGGATTTATTATATAATTGAACTTTATTGATATCTGGTAAATAGACATCAGATACTTTAGTTATATTGTTATTAACCTTAAATTCAACAATTTTTCCAATAATGATAATTGATGGAGCTGAAAATTCTTTATCTTTGATTTTATCTGCGAGATTATCTAATTTCTCTATAAAACATTTTTGATTTTTCAAAGAAGCCTCTTGAATTACAGCACATTTTGTATCCTTACATAAACCACCTAAAATTAATTCTTCAACAATAAATTCAATATTTTTTATACCCATAAAAATAACCAAACTATCTGAAGATTTGGCTAAATCTCTCCAATTTACGCTCTTTTTTTCCTTATCTACATGCTCATGTCCAGTGACGAAAGTTACAGAACTAGCCGCATCTCTATGGGTCAGTGGAATACCAAAATATGTAGGAGCAGCTATCCCAGAAGTAATACCAGGTACTATTTCAACTGAAATCCCATTTTTTTCTAAAATCGATACCTCTTCACCACCCCTCGAAAAAACGAATGGATCTCCCCCTTTAAGCCTTACAACATTTTTACCTTCTTTAGCTAATTTCAAAATAAGAGCATTTGTTTCAGCCTGAGGTACAGAACACTTGCCAGCTCTTTTGCCTACATGATAAATTTCTGTATTTTTTCCTGCCTCTTTAATTATTTCATCTGGAATTAATGCATCATGAACTAATGCATCACAATTTTTTATTAAACGTAAAGCTTTAAGAGTTAAAAGCTCAGGGTCACCAGGACCTGCTCCAACTAAATAAACAATACCAAACACATTAATCTCCATTAACAAGTATGGTAGTAGAAGTTAAACGCAATGAAGATAAATATTGTGAAAGAAAGTTTATTGAAACCAAGTAAAAAATTTACTCTCCTAAGTGCTTTTGTAACTCTTCTAAATGATCGATTAAGTGAAAGTATACTTTTACCCATTTTACCTTCTTTTGTTTTACTGTTTGACTCTAAAGCTAGTACATATGGCTTATTATCATGTACTTATCAACTAGCTCAATTTACATCTTCCCCTTTTATTGGAGTTATGAGTGATAGATACGGCAGAAGGCCTGTCACTCTTTTTTGTATTACAGGCTCAATAATTGGAATATCAATATTATCTTTTACTGTTCTTTTTAATTGGTCAAATTCAATAGCTACTATCCCATTATTTTTATTATTCTTAGCGAGGCTAATTGACGGCTTAAGTGGGGGGACTGCAGCCACAGCAACAACGATTCTTGCAGACATTTCAAGTCCTGAAAAAAGAGCAAAAACATTTGGACTGATTGGTGTAGCTTTTGGTTTAAGTTTTTTCTTAGGAAATATTTTCGTTGTAATTTTTGCAAAAAATACAAATAATAATTTTATTATCCCAGTATTGATAGCCTCACTCATTCCAATAATCAACTTTCTATTAGTATTCTTTTACTTACCAGAAACCAAGCCTAAAAATGACTCAAATAAATCAAAAGCTATCTTAAGAAACCCTTTAAAAGAGTTATTTACAGTTTTCAAAGAAGAAAAGATTAAAAAATTATCATTAGCTTTTTTTATCTACTTTATTGCTTTTACTGGATTGACCAATATCCTTATATTTTTCCTTCAAGAATCTTTAAACTGGACTACCAAAGCATCAAGTGGAACTCTTGTTGTGGTAGGAATTATTGCCATTATTGTTCAGGGAGGACTTATTGGGCCTCTAGTAAAGAAATTTGGCGAAATGAGATTAACACTAATAGGATCAGGATTCATTCTTGTTGCATGTTCACTCTTAATAACTGCTCCAAAGGAAAATGCGACAATCAATATTTATTCAGCTGTTTCATTTTTAGCCATTGGAGCCGGTTTAATTACTCCTACCCTAAGAGCACTAATATCAAAAAAATTAGACGTTAATAAACAAGGATCGATTCTAAGCAACCTTCAGGGTCTACAGAGTCTTGGAGGCGTTTTAGGAATAGCAATGGCTGGAAGAGTTTATGATAGCTTCGGTCCTAAGTCACCCTTTATTGCTGGTTCCATTATCTTAATTTTCATGATATATCTTATTGCAGAGGGGAAAAATAATAAATCTATTTATGATCAAAAAACAAATTTATTTTAATGACAAAGCAGGCCGATATTTTTATTAATAGAGAATTAAGTTGGATTAAATTCAATAAAAGGGTACTCCTAACTGGTATGGAAAAAGAGTACAAAATCCTAGATAAAGTAAAATTTTTCTCAATTTTTAGTAATAATCTTGATGAGTTTTTTATGGTAAGAGTTGCTTCTTTAAAGGCTCAAGTTGATGCAGGTGTTTTCAAAAAAAGTATTGATGGACTTACCCCTAAAGAGCAATTAGAAAAAATCAACAAAGAAGTAAAAAATTTAACTACTCTTCAAGAAAACTATGTAAACAATGAGTTAAATAATGAATTAAAAAAAGAAGGTATTTTTTTAAAAAAATATAAGGATCTAAGTGAAAATCAAAAAAATTGGTGTGATAACTTCTTTACTTCATCTATATTTCCCTTATTAACTCCATTAGTTGTTGATCCGGCACATCCATTCCCATTTATAAGTAATTTAAGTTTAAATTTAGCAGCATTAATAAAGGACGGGGACGCCTCTAAAAATCAATTTGTAAGAATAAAAATTCCAACAAAAAGTATAAATCGATTTATACAAATTCCAAATGAAATAATTGATAGTAAAGAAGAAATCTCTCACATTTTTATAAGTGTTGAAGATTTGATTGGAAATAATATAAATACTTTATTTAACGGCATGGAATGTATAAATTACTCTTTTTTTAGAGTGACAAGAGACGCAGATTTAGAATTAAAAGAACTTGAAGCTGATGATCTTCTTTTAGCAGTTGAACAAAGTTTGCAGAAAAGAAGATTAGGAGGAGACGTAGTTAGATTAGAAGTTGAATCTGATATCCCAGATAACATACTAAAATTACTCATTGAAAGTATCTCAATACAAGAAGAATATATATACTTTTGTAAAAGTTTTCTAGGCCTTGATGATTTAAATCTACTAACAAAAATTAATAGAGATGATTTAAAAGAAAATATTTTAATTGGAAAAACTCATCGGCAATTAAAAAATTTAGATTCGCGTTCAAACAAAAACATCAATTCTATTTTCAAGCTACTTAGAAAAGAAAATATTCTACTTCATCATCCATACGACTTATTTAAAACTTCAGTTGAAGAATTTATAAACAGAGCCGCGGATGATCCACTCGTAATGGCTATAAAGATAACTTTATATCGAGTTTCAAACGATTCGCCTATTATCGAAGCTTTAATGAGGGCTGCAGAAAATGGGAAAGAAATAATGACTCTCGTCGAACTAAAAGCAAGATTTGATGAAGATAATAATATTCAGTGGGCAAAGCAACTTGAACAAGCTGGAATTCATGTTGTTTATGGAATTATAGGATTTAAAACGCATACAAAAATAGCTTTAATAGTTCGAAAAGAAAAGGGAAGATTAAGAAATTATTTTCACATAGGAACAGGAAATTATAATTCTAATACTTCAAGGTTTTATACGGATTTAGGATTACTTTCAACAGACCCTGAAATTGCATCAGATCTACTTGAGTTATTTAATTACTTATCAGGTTTTTCCAAACAAAAACGTTTTCAAAAATTATTAGTTTCTCCATCATCAATGAGAGAAAAATTTATATTTCTCATAAAGAGAGAAATTAAAAATGCTGAGGAAGGTAAAAAAGCTGAAATAATTGCAAAAATGAATTCTTTAGTAGATCCAGAAATAATCAAACTTCTTTATTTAGCTTCTGATGCGGGTGTAAAAATTAATCTCATCATAAGAGGTATTTGCTGCTTGTATCCACAAAGAAAAAAATTAAGCGAAAATATTAAAGTGATCAGCATTATTGGACATTTTCTTGAACACTCAAGAATATTTTGGTTTTGCAATAACGATGATCATGAAGTTTTTATTGGGAGTGCAGATTGGATGAAAAGAAACCTTGATAGAAGAATAGAGGCTATTGCTCCAATAGAAGATTGCGAATTGAAATCTCAACTATACGAACTTTTGCAAACATATATTAATGATGATTACTTTTCTTGGATAATGAAAGAGGATGGCTCTTACGAAAAATATTCATTAGATTCAGCAGTTAATCGTTCACAAATGGACCTCATACAAAAGTAAAAAAATATTGATTTTTATAACATTTAAAAAATTACTTAATATTTTAAAATTTTTTTTATTTTTATAAAACCCACTCATATCAAAAGATTTGAAGAAATTGGGACAAAAAATTCTTTTTTTGTCTTTAAAGTTTCAAAGTAAAAGTGGTTTTTATTTCAATTTCAGTGCTAGCTTTTTAAAAAATCCATTATTTAGGAGGCCAGGGTGATGGGGATCCCTCTGGAATCTACAAAGAGCTCATCAGAAAATAATTTTGATGAGCCAAGATTACCAAACACTGCGGGCAAGGCTCGCAAGACAAAATCCAGTCTAACTTCAAAACAAAACCAAAAAAAATCTGGCAGACTCGCTTCTGATTCTATTGGTCATTACTTAAGTAGTATTGGTAGAGTACCTCTTCTTACTCCAGCAGAAGAAATAGAGTTAGCTCATCATGTTCAAAACATGAAAAAATTGCTACAAATTCCTGAAACTGATAGAACGAAACGCAATCTTTATCAAATTAAAATTGGTAAGAGAGCTAGAGACAGAATGATGGCAGCAAATCTAAGACTAGTTGTCTCTGTTGCCAAAAAATACCAAAATCAAGGGCTTGAATTATTGGACCTTGTCCAAGAAGGCGCTATTGGCTTAGAAAGAGCTGTTGATAAATTTGATCCTGCGATGGGATATAAATTTTCAACTTATGCTTATTGGTGGATTAGGCAAGGAATGACCAGGGCAATTGATAACAGTGCTAGAACAATCCGTTTACCAATTCACATAAGTGAAAAGCTATCGAAAATGAGGAGGGTTTCTAGAGAATTATCACACAAATTCGGTAGACAACCTACCAGATTAGAAATGGCTACTGAGATGGGAATTGATCAAAAAGATTTAGAAGATTTAATTTCTCAAAGTGCTCCATGTGCCTCTCTTGATGCTCATGCAAGAGGCGAAGAAGACAGAAGCACTCTTGGCGAACTTATACCTGACCCAAATTTTGAAGAGCCTATGGAAGGCATGGATAGAACTATTCAAAAAGAACATTTAGGTACTTGGCTGTCCCAATTAAATGAAAGAGAACAAAAAATCATGAGGCTCAGATTTGGCCTTGATGGAGAGGAACCATTAACACTAGCAGAAATAGGTAGACAAATTAATGTTTCACGAGAAAGAGTAAGACAGCTAGAAGCTAAAGCAATATTAAAACTTAGAGTAATGACGAATCATCAAAAAGCAGCTTAATCAAATTGATAAAATTTACGATAATTTTATTATATTTATTTTCAATTTTATTAATATCAATAGTTTTTCAAAAATTTAATGAGGATAGCAAAGAAATTGTAAGAAAAATAATACATATTGGAATAGGACCTTTATTACCAATTGCACAATTTTTAAAAATTGATCAAAATTCAGCTCTTATTTTTACAGGAATTGTCTCATTAACTGTTCTTATTAATTACACATATAAAATATTTCCAACAATTGAAGATGTTGAGAGGAAAAGTTATGGAACATTTTTTTATTGTCTAAGTTTATTTATTTTAATTTCTCTTTTTTGGAATAAAGATCCTTATGCGTTAATAACTGGATTTTTTATAATGACATTTGGGGATGGACTAGCTGGTTTATTAGGCAAAAGCTTTAACTCAAATAATTGGATTTTTTTTAAACAAAAAAAATCTTTACTTGGCACTATGACAATGTTTTTAACGAGCTTGATAGTAGTTTGCTCAATAGGATACGCCCAACAAAATAGTTTTAATTTAAATTATTTTACAATAGCTTTTTTTGCGACTTTGCTCGAACAATTTAGTATTTTAGGAATAGATAACTTGATTGTTCCAATCTCATCAGCATTATGTTTTAATTTTTTTATAACTAACTAAGCGAATTGTATAAAATAGCTAGTAATTTTTTTGTTGTTTCTATATCTATGCATGCATCTGTAATGCTTCTGCCAAACTGGAGATCCTCTTTTTTAAGAAGTTTTTGATTTCCTTCCTTCAAATGACTTTCAAGCATAACTCCTAAAATATTTTTTTCACCATTACTAATTTGATCAGCTACATTTCTTAGCACTTCTGACTGTTTTCGGAAGTCTTTATTGGAATTTCCATGACTACAATCAATCATCACTTTATGAGGAAGATTACATTGCTTCAATTCTGCTGAAATTCTTTTGACATGGTCACTTTCAAAATTTGGGCCTTTTGAACCTCCTCTTAAAACTATATGTCCATCTGGATTTCCCGTAGTATTAACAATAGAAGCCATTCCATTATCATTTACACCTAAGAAATGATGCGATTTTGAAGCTGACTGCATTGCATTTATTGCAGTAGTAAAAGAACCATCAGTTCCATTTTTAAAACCTATAGGCATTGATAATCCTGATGCCATTTCCCTATGAGTTTGACTTTCGGTCGTACGGGCACCTATGGCTGTCCAACTTATTAAATCAGCAATATATTGAGGAACAATTGGATCTAGTAATTCTGTAGCAGAAGGTATTCCACGAGTTGCTAGAAATGAAAGCAAACTTCTTGCATTTCTTAAACCAGTATTAATATCATAAGAATCATCTAGATGAGGATCATTTATCAATCCCTTCCAGCCAATAGTTGTTCTTGGTTTCTCAAAATATACTCTCATAATTATTTCTAATTTATCTTTATAAATTTCTCGAAATCTTTGAATATATTTTGAATATTCCTTTGCCGCCTCTAGATCATGAATTGAACATGGACCAACAATGACTAAAAGCTTCTGATCATTATGATGCAAAATATTTTGTATCGATCTTCTAGTTTTAGATACCGTATTAGCAGAGGCGTGATCTAAAGGTATATCATTATGTAATCTGCTTGGAGGTATTAATGGACGTGTTTCAACAACATGTAAATCTGATGTCTTTTCTAAAGCTGAATTATTTGATGATGTCGACATTGATTAATTAAGAAATTTGAATATTTAAAAAAGCATTTATGAATACTCTCCTTTTCAATATTAAAAATAACAATAGATTAGGCATTAAACCTTACTAATGAAGAATTTGGAAACATTGCTAAAAGATTATGCAGATCATGTAGCCGAAAGAGCTACCAAAGGTATACCTCCTTTACCTTTAAATGCTGAGCAAACAAATTGTGTTACAACATTACTTGAAAATGATAGTACTTACGATTCATCTTATTTACTTGATTTACTTATAAATAGAGTACCACCAGGAGTTGATGAGGCTGCTTATGTAAAAGCAAGCTGGCTTACAGCTATTGTTAATTCCGAAAAATATTGCAAATCAATTAATCCTGAAAAGGCAATTGAAATACTAGGAACAATGATAGGCGGATATAATGTAAATTCTTTGGTTGAAACACTTAAAGGAAAAAATAATTTACTTGCTAAAAAAGCGGCAAAAGTTTTAAAAAATATTATTCTTGTTTACGACTCAGCTAATGAAATATATGAATTATCTCAAAATAATATTTATGCAAAAGAGGTTGTAATTAGTTGGGCAAAAGCAGAATGGTTCAAAAATAAAAAAGTTTTAGAAAAAGAAATTACTTGTTTAGTATTTAAAGTTGATGGAGAAACAAATACAGATGACTTATCTCCGGCTGTACATGCTACTACACGCCCAGATATTCCGATGCACGCATTAGCTATGTTGGAATTTAAAAAACCAGATGGACTTAAGATTCTTGATAATTTAAAAAAACAAAATTTACCAATAGCTTATGTTGGAGATGTTGTTGGAACAGGGAGTTCTAGAAAATCTGCTATTAATTCACTCATTTGGCATATAGGTGAAGATATTGCTTTTGTTCCAAACAAAAAAACAGGTGGAATAATAATTGGTGGTAAAATAGCCCCTATTTTCTTTAATACAGCACAAGATTCAGGGGCTTTACCTATAGAAGCTGACGTATCTCATATGAAAACAGGAGATATTATTAAAATATATCCTTATGAAGGCATCATTAAAAAAATTGAAAAAGATTCAAATACTGAAGAATTAATAAGCAAATTCGACTTAAGTCCATCAACTCTTACTGATGAAATTCAAGCTGGCGGTAGGATCAATCTTATGATTGGAAGATCTCTTACGGACAAAATTAGAAACAAATTAGATTTTCAACCTAGTGAAATATTTATCAGACCACAAAATCCAACAGAAAGTCATTCTGGCTTTACTCAAGCTCAAAAAATAGTAGGAAAAGCATGCGGTTTAGATGGAGTTAGGCCAGGAATGACCTGTGAGCCAATTATGACCACAGTTGGCAGTCAAGATACTACTGGGCCAATGACTAGAGATGAACTAAAAGAACTAGCTTGTTTAGGATTCACTGCGGATTTAGTGATGCAAAGTTTTTGTCATACAGCTGCATATCCTAAACCAGTAGATCTCGTTACCCATAAAGAGTTACCTGATTTTATATCTCAAAGAGGTGGAGTAGCTCTTAAGCCTGGAGACGGAATAATTCATAGTTGGCTTAATAGAATGCTTCTCCCTGATACTGTTGGCACAGGTGGAGATAGTCATACAAGATTTCCTCTTGGCATTTCATTCCCTGGAGGCTCAGGCATTGTTGCCTTTGCCGCTGCAATAGGATCAATGCCATTAAATATGCCAGAATCTGTGCTTGTTAAATTTAAGGGAGAATTATTACCAGGAATTACTTTAAGAGATTTAGTAAATGCAATCCCTCTCTTCGCAATTAAAAAAGGGCTCTTAACTGTTGAGAAGGCAAATAAGAAAAATATATTTAACGGAAAAATTATGGAAATTGAGGGATTACCAAACCTAAAACTTGAACAAGCTTTTGAACTCACTGATGCTACAGCAGAACGGTCATGCGCTGGTAGCACAATACTTTTATCCCAAGAAACTGTTGAAGAATACTTAAAAAGCAATATTTGCCTACTAGAAAAAATGATTGAGAGCAATTATAAAGACTCAAAATCGATTTCAAGAAGAATAAATGATATGAAAAATTGGTTAAAAAAACCCTCATTAATTCAACCAGATAAAAACGCTCAGTATGAAGAAATCATTCAAATTGATTTAGCAAAAGTAACACAACCTATAGTTGCTTGCCCTAACGATCCAGATAACGTAAAGGAGATCACAGATGTTGCAAATACAAATATAGATGAAGTTTTTATAGGTTCTTGCATGACAAATATTGGTCATTACAGAGCAGCAGCGAAAGTTCTTGAAGGTATAGAAAATTTAAAAGCTAAATTATGGATTTGTCCACCTACAAAAATGGATGAAGACACTCTTAAGGCTGAAGGATATTACAAAATATTTGAAAATTGTGGTGCAAGATTAGAGTTACCTGGCTGTTCTTTATGTATGGGAAATCAAGCCAGAGTAGATGAAGGATCTGTAGTATTTTCTACTAGTACTAGAAATTTCGACAATAGACTTGGGAAAAATGCGCAAGTATTTTTAGGGAGTGCTGAATTAGCAGCAGTTTGCGCACTTCTTGGAAAAATCCCTGAAGTAGAAGAATATCAGGATATTACTAAAAATAAAATTAATCCATATTCAGATGAACTTTATCGTTATCTTCAATTTGATGAAATACGCGATTTCAGTTTATCAAAGTGATCATGGATTATGCCAAACCTTATAAAAGAAAATACTCAAAAGACCAGTAATAATTCTTCTCGTAGCATCAAAAAATTATTAAGACAAAGATCTCTTGTCGTTGCATTATCACTCTTACTAACAGGCTTAGGAGCTTCAATTACAAGTATATTTTTTAAAACTGGAATCTACTTCATTAACAATTGGAGATTAGCACTATTAGACCAATTCCCATCTATTGCAGTATTACCAATCTTTGGAGCCATAGGAGGAGCCATTGCAGGATATTTGATCAAAAATATTGCACCTGCTGCAAAAGGTTCAGGTGTAAGTCAAATCATGGGTTTTTTAAGGCATAAACAAGTGCCAATGAATATAAAAGTAGGATTAGTCAAGCTCGTATCAGGAATTATTGCTATTGGTAGTGGATTCCCTTTGGGTCCAGAAGGTCCATCTGTTCAAATGGGTGGATCTGTTGCTTGGCAAATGGCCAAGTGGCTCAAAGCTCCTACAGCATTCAGGAGAGTAATAGTAGCAGCAGGTGGTGGTGCTGGAATAGCTGCAGTTTTTAGCGCTCCATTAGGAGGGTTTATTTATGCAATAGAAGAGCTATTAAACTCTGCTAGACCAGTAATTTTGTTATTAGTATTAATTACAACTTTCATCGCAGATTCATCTGCTGATATTATTCAAGCCTTGGGTTTAGATCCTAAAGCAGGAGGTTTTGATTTTAACATAGGATTTTTGATTCAAAAAGAATATGACCCATCAGTTTTTTTCTTACCTATAGATTTTATTTACCTAGTTTTACTAGGAATAATAATTGGGATCTGTGCAGAAATGTACAGCAAATATGTTTTATTAATGCAAAATCTTGGGAAAAAGTGGTATAAAAATAAATTTGTTTTAAAAATGAGTATCTGTGGACTCATCTTAGGAACTATCTATTCTTTTTTACCCAGTACCTTTCATAATTTAGATGAATTACAGAAAGTAATAGCTGAGCAAAATACAAGCATTGGGATTGCTTTAATAGCAGTATTAGTATTGTTTATCACAACTGGTTTAGCTGCAGCGTCTGGAGCTCCTGGAGGACTTTTCTATCCAATGCTTACTTTAGGAGGGTCAATCGGACTCATAGTGGGGAGCTGGGTAGAAATTGCCACAGGACATGCACCAAGTACATATATTTTTGCCGGCATGGGGGCCTTCGTAGCAGGATGTTCACGAACTCCAATAACAGCAATGTTTCTAGCTTTTGCCTTAACAAAAAATTTATTAATCATGAAACCTGTCTTAATCAGCTGCATTACAAGTTTCTTGATAGCAAGAGCTTTTAATGAAGAATCAATTTATGAAAGGCAAATACAAATAGAATTAGAAGACTGAAAAATTATTTTTAATCAAAAACAGCAGTTTTGCTGTTATAAACAAATACTTGATGATTTAAATGTAATCTAACTGCTCTTGCTAGTGCAATTCTCTCAATATCTCTTCCTTTTCTAATCAAATCATCAACTTCGTCCCTATGACTTACGTTAACTGTGCATTGCTCTATTATCGGACCTTCATCAAGATCTTCAGTAACATAATGGGCAGTAGCACCAATTAATTTAACACCTCTCTTCCATGCTCGATGATATGGTTGCGCCCCCTTAAATGCAGGTAAGAAAGAATGATGAATATTTATTATTGAAGAAAACTGTTTTAAAAAAGAATCACTCAAAATTTGCATATATTTAGCTAATACAACAAGATCAATTTCATATTCTTTTAGTATCTTTAAAAATTGATCTTCAACATCAGATTTATTGATACTAAAGGTATCAATATGAACAAATTTTGCATTAAAGTCGTTTGCAATATTTTCAAGATCAGAATGATTTGAAATTATTAACGGCACTTTCATTTTGAGTTCACCATTTCTTACTCTCCAGAGCAAATCAATCAAACAATGATTTTGTTTGCTAACAAAAATAGCAACATTTGGAATCTCATCAGAATAATTTACATTAAATTTTCCATTTACTTCAGCTGCAATTTTTTCAAATTCGTTATAAATTTCATCTCTATTAAAAGATGGATTTTTACTATTCCATTCAATGCGACTAAGAAACAATCCCGCATCTTGATCTGTATGATGATCAGAATGCTTTATATTGCCACCATAATTTGAAATCCAACTTGTAAGTAAACTCACGAGGCCAGGACGATCGGGGCAAATAATTTTGAATATAATTGAAGGATGTTCCAAAAATCTTTAACTATTTATTCAAGTAAGCAATTATATCTAATATATCAATGAAAAGGTTAAAAGAAAATTTTCAAAAAGCACACATAGTTATTATTGGATCGGGAATTATTGGAAAATTTAATGCCTTAGAATTGTCAGAATTAGGCTTTAGGATAACAATAATAGATCCAGATGAACAAAAAAATAGTAGCAATGCAGCTTTAGGCCTACTAATGGGCAATATGTATCAAAAAAGGAAAGGTAGAAGTTGGGATCTCAGGCAACAAAGCATTGAATTATGGCCAAAATGGATTAAATTTCTGCAAAAATTTAATTATGAATTAAACATTAAAAAACCATTGATACAACTTACTACGAATGAAGAAAAGTTTAAAAAGTTGGAGAAATTTGTTTATGAAAATAATGATCTAAACTTACAAATTTTAAAAAAAGACTCAATATTTATCAAGAATATAAATCAAGCATTCCAAACAAAAAATATAAAAGGTATGATTTCCTTTGATGATGGAAGGATAAATGCTACTTTGTTACTTAAGACATTAGATAAATATCTAAAAAATAAAAAAATAAATTTTGTAGATGAAGAAATAATAAAAATCAGAAAATCAAACAATCAATGGTTTTCTACAACAAAAAACAATATAGATATCAAATCTGACATAGTTATTTTGTGTAATTCTTTAAAAGCGGTTGATTTAATAGATAACCTATCTCACAACATCAAATTAAAACCTGTTTTAGGTCAAGCTATAGAAATTGGCATAAATGATGCAGAAGTTGATTTACTAACACTTCCAAAACAATTCAATATAAATGGCAAAAATATAATTCCAATATCAAAAAACAAACTTATTATTGGTTCAACAGACGAATATAGTACAAATCCAGAAAAAAATATTTTTGAGAAAATTACAAATTTTCTAGATAAACAACCAACTTGGCTTATCAACGGTCAAATTACAAAAAAGTGGTTTGGAGTAAGGTCTAGACCTGAAGGCGAACCTTCACCAATAATGAAAAATTTGGAAGATGGACTTATTATATGTACAGGTTTTTATAAAAATGGTATTTTACTTGCACCAGCTTGTTCTAAATGGGTTGCTAATGAAATTAAAAATTACTTTTCCTGATCTTTTGATTCAGTAAAGTCTGCATCAATAACATCATCTCCACCTTTATCATTTGGTTCAGTCTGATCCTGACCGCTCGCTGAACCTGGGGTTGGAGACTGATTACCTGGTTGCTGATAAACAGATGAACCGACTGCATAGAGTTCTTGTTGAAGCTCTTCAAGGAGTTTTTTCATTGATTCATAGTCCTCTTTTGAGGTGGCCTCTTTTAAAGCATTGCTTTTTTCTTCAACCTTAGACTTTGCTGAAGCATCAATTTTATCTCCTAATTCACCAAGTTGCTTTTCTGTCTGATAGACAAGTGTTTCAGCTTGGTTTTTTAAATCAATTTTTTCTCTTTTTTCTTTATCTGCTGATGCATTTGATTCTGCATCTTTAACCATTTTTTCAACCTCATTATCAGATAAAGTAGAAGCTCCAGTTATAGAGATACTTTGCTCTTTACCACTTCCTTTATCTTTAGCTGTAACACTAAGAATACCGTTTGCATCGATATCAAATGTCACTTCAATTTGTGGAACACCTCTTGGTGCTGATGGAATACCATCTAATCTAAAAGTTCCTAAACTTTTATTATCAGATGCCATTTCTCTTTCACCCTGTAAGACATGTATTTCTACGTTGGTTTGTCCGTCTACAGCAGTTGAATATGTCTCAGATTTCTTTGTGGGAACTGTAGTATTTCTATTTATCATTTTTGTCATAACCCCACCTAAAGTTTCTACACCTAAAGAAAGTGGAGTAACATCAAGCAACAATATATCTTTAACTTCACCTGCTAAAACTCCTCCTTGAATAGCTGCTCCAACAGCAACTACTTCATCAGGATTGACAGTTTGATTTGGTTCCTTACCTATTATTTTTTTAACTAAATCTAAAACTGCAGGTATCCTGGATGAACCCCCGACCATCACAACTTCATCAATTTCACTAGTAGAAATTTTTGCATCACTTATAGCTCTCTCAACTGGGGTTTTGCACCTATCAATTAAAGAAGCTGCTAATTCCTCAAATTTTGCTCTAGTTAGGTTCAAATCCAAATGTTTTGGGCCTTCAGGGGTCGCCGTGATAAACGGCAAATTTATTTCACTTTGCGTAGCATTTGAAAGCTCAATTTTTGCTTTTTCTGCTGCTTCAGTAAGTCGTTGTAAAGCCTGCTTATCTTGTCTAAGGTCAATTCCCTCATTTGATTTAAAAGTACTTGCTAAATGATCTACGATACACCTATCAAAATCATCACCACCTAAATGTGTATCTCCAGATGTAGATAGAACTTCAGTTACTCCGTCACCAGCTTCAATAACTGAAACGTCAAATGTCCCTCCCCCTAAATCAAATACAAGTATTTTTTCATTTTCTTTATCCAAACCATATGCTAGAGCTGCAGCGGTTGGCTCATTTACAATTCTGAGAACTTCTAAACCTGCAATCTTTCCTGCATCTTTTGTCGCCTGTCTCTGAGAGTCATTAAAATAAGCTGGAACAGTAATTACAGCCTGTGTAACTTTTTCACCAAGGTATTTACCCGCATCATCTGCCAACTTTCTTAAAACTTGAGAACTTACCTCTTCAGGAGAAAACTGCTTATCCAAAATAGGACACTTTAATTTGACGCTAGAACCAGATTTTTCAACAGAATAACTAACTTCTTTAGATTCTTCATTTACTTCATCAACTCTTCTGCCAACAAAACGCTTTGCAGAATAAAAAGTGTTTTCAGGGTTCATAACAGCTTGTCTTTTTGCGATTTGGCCAACGAGCTGATCTTGATTTTTTGTATATGCAACAACTGATGGAGTAGTTCTGAAACCCTCAGCATTTGCTATTACAGTAGGTTTACCACCTTCCATTACAGCGACACAACTATTAGTTGTTCCTAAATCGATTCCTACAACCTTACCCATGGGTAAATTCTCATATTTAATATTCTCCATAATCGGTCATCGGCGTCATTATTGTTACTCAAAGACGGGGTGTGGTTCCCGAACAGATAGTTATTTTTTAAGGAAAAAATTCTAAACATGATTTCAAGTAAGACATCTTTTATTGCATTAATCGGCAATCCAGTCAGCCATTCCTTGTCACCGATTATGCAAAATGCTGCCCTTCAATATTTAGGCCTAGATTTAATTTATATTGCTATACCTTGCAAAGATGAAGATCTAGAATTAGTTCTGAATTCTTTGAAAAAAATTAATTGCAAAGGTTTAAACATTACAATTCCCCATAAAGAAAAAGTATTTAACCTCTGTAGTGAAATTTCCCCTATTGCTGGCAAACTGAAAGCAATTAATACTCTAAAATTAAATTCTAAAAAAGAATGGAGCGCAACTAATACAGATGTAGAAGGATTTATTTATCCGTTAAAAACATTAAACTTAACAAAAAAGGACTCTATTATTCTTGGGTCCGGGGGTGCAGCGCGATCTGTAATTCAGGGATTAATAAACCTTAATTTTTCAACAATTTCAGTAATATCAAGGAATAAATCATCACTAGATGAATTAATAAAAAATTTTGGGTGTCAAATTGAAATTCAGGGTTTGCTAAATAATGATAATCGGGCTCAAAATTTAATTGAAGATGCAGATTTAATTGTAAATACAACACCAGTAGGAATGAAAACAACTAAAAATGAAGAGATTACATTACCATTTGGAGAGAATTTCTGGAGATCTCTTAACTCGAAATCAATTATTTACGATCTAATCTATAATCCTGCTCCAACTTCTTTATTAAAATTTAGCGCCGAAAAAGGATGCATGACTATCGACGGTTTGCAAATGCTTGTTGCTCAGGGATTGAAATCATTATCATTTTGGACAGATGGTTTAGAAGTGCCTTTTCATATTATGAATGACGCACTCAAAAATTATCTTAAAAATAAATGATGCTAATTTTCAAGGAACTGCACATCATGATGTATCGTTAAAGATGAACAGACGCTCATCACATCAATTTATGAGCCAAAGACCTTGTCTGAAACTATGAAAGATCAACAATCTTATTACGAAACCATGTATATCCTCCGTCCAGATATTGCGGAAGATGAAGTAACTAACCACATTGATAAATACAATAAGCTTTTAAAAGAATTTGGCGGTATCATCCTCGATAGTCAAATGAGGGGTAAAAGAAGATTAGCCTATCAAATAGCAAAACATAGAGAAGGTATTTACGTCCAACTAAGTCATCAAGGTGATGGACAACATATTTTCAAAATTGAAAAAGCAATGAGACTGAGTGAAGATGTTATAAGATATATGACCGTCAAACAAGAAGGACCTTTGCCAACTCCAAGACCTTCTACTAAGAGTTCGACTCAAGCAAATGATAAAGAGAATCCAGAAACTAAAGTTGAGTCTAAGGAAAAACAACCAGTAGTAAGCGCAGATAGTTCAACTTCGGGAAAAGATGATACTGAAACCAAAGAAAAGACAGAATCTTAAGTATTAATCTTTTGTTTTTGAATTTAATTCAGCCCATATTTTATTAGACATACCCCACATATAAATAAAACCCTCTGCTAAAGAATGATTAAAGACATCTTTTTGACTATAAGTTGCCAAATCTTCCCTATAGAGTGAATTGTTTTCCGACATTCTTCCAACTACAATTGCGTTCCCCTTATGAAGTCTAATCTTTACTCTTCCATTAACTGAAATTTGAGTCGATGAAATAAAAGCATCTAAACTATCTTTAAGAGGTCCAAACCAAAACCCCTGATAAACTAATTGACTCCATTTTTTTTCCACTATTCCTTTAAAATCAATAACATCTGGGTTTAGTGTTATACTTTCTAACTCTTTGTGAGCTTTGATTAGAAGTAAAAGGCCAGGTGTTTCGTAAATCTCTCTGCTTTTGATCCCTACTACTCGATCTTCAATCATATCAATTCTTCCAAAACCATGTTCTCCTGCAAGATCATTAGCTTTTTGAATAATCTCCACTGGAGTTAACGTTTCATTATTTATTCCAACTGGAAACCCATTTTTAAAAACAATTTCTATATCTTGAGGCATATCAGGAGAATTATCAATCGATGATGTCATTGTAAAAATATTTTCAGGTGCTTCATGCATTGGGTCCTCTAATATGCCCGCTTCAATACTCCTACCAAGAAGGTTAACATCTATTGAATATGGTGATTTTTTTGATACCGGTGCTGGAATACCAAATTTTTCTCCATACAATATTGCCTCTTCCCTACTCATATTCCACTCTCTTGCAGGAGTAATAATTTTTAAATCAGGACCTAAAGCATTAATTGCTAAATCAAAACGAACTTGATCATTCCCTTTACCAGTGCATCCATGAGCTACTGCATCGGCATTAATCTCTCTCGCAGTATTTACAAGGTTTTCAGCAATTAAAGGCCGAGCAAGAGCTGTAGATAATGGATATTTATCTAAATATAATGCGTTTGCTCTAATAGCTGGAAAAGCGTATTTCTCAACAAAACTATCAACTAAATTACCAATGATTGATTTAGATGCACCAGAATTTAAAGCTTTTTGTCTAATAAGTTCTAAATCTTCACCTTGTCCAAGATCTGCCACAAAAGTAACCACTTCTGAAATACCATATTCATTCTTTAAATATGGAATACAAACGCTCGTATCAACGCCACCAGAATAAGCTAGTACAACTTTTTTTACCTGCTGCATTTCAATTTGCTCCATAAATTTTTATTTTTGACGTAATTAAGAATTTGATAACTTATTAAAAACTAATATTATTGTAACTAAAAGAGCTGGACCAAAAACTAGTAATAAGAGAAGAAAGTTATTAATTATTAAAACATTGGGATTCAAGTATCCAATAAGCTTAAATAATCCAGACAGCAAAAATGAAATTAGCCAGATAAAAAAGTATTTTAAATTTCCTTTATCAAACAAAGTTTTTCGTGCGCATCATTATGTATTATCTTATATATAGAACATACCCTTTAATGGACTCAAATAAACTAAAAATTAGACTAGACGATATTTCTGAAGTTAATCCTGCTTTAACTTGCTACCACAGAGATGATCCAGCTCCTGTTTTGCCATTGAGAGATGAACCAGATTTACTATCTTGGCTTGAAAATACAGGAAGACTTGTTACTGAAAACGAGGGAGATTCACAAGAGATTAGTACAATTGAAGAAGAAGAACTTTCAGCGCTAATGGGAGAAAAGGAAGATTATAAAACTGAAGAAGACTCTTCAGATGATGATTGGGAAGATTAAAGAGTTTAACTTTAAATCGTTATTAATATTAAATACCTTTGCTTTAATAGTTACCTCGTATTTTTTTAATAATTTTATTTGTATAGGGGTTTACACATTATTTTTTTTCATTTCTTTATTTATAACAAAGAAGGGGCTTAGGATAATAAAAAAATTAAATTTACTTCAAAATATTAGGTCTGAAGGTCCTGCTAATCACTTTAAAAAAATTAATACGCCAACAATGGGTGGAATTTTCATGATAATTCCATTTTTGATTTTTCTTTTAATAATAACTATAAATTCAAGTTCTCCTAAATTATTGCTTTTATTATTTACTATTTTTGGTTTCTTTTTTACAGGCTTTTTAGATGATTATTTAAGCATTAAAAACAGAAAAAATACAGGATTAAAGTCAAAAGAAAAATTCTTTTTACAAAGTATTATCTCAATAATTTTTATATTTTTAGCCTATGAAAACGATTTAATAAATCCATTAATTACAATTACTGAATCTTGGGAAATAGATACAAGTATTTTTATATTTCCCATTTCTTTTTTATTACTAGTTGGCATAAGTAATTCAGTAAATTTGACTGATGGACTAGATGGATTAGCAGCTGGATGCAGTGGGATTGTCTTTTATGGATTAGGAACAGAGATATTAATGAAAGAACAAAAAGAGCTATTTGTTTTTAGTGTCTTATGTTATGCAATGTCGGGCATATGCTTAGGATTTCTCAAATACAATAGTTATCCTGCAAAAATATTTATGGGTGACACAGGATCATTAAGCATTGGTGCTATTCTGGGTTCTATAGCGTTATTAACTAATAGCGTTTTTACCTTATCTATTTTCTCAGGAATATTTATTGTTGAATCTTTATCAGTGATGATTCAGGTAGTAATTTTTAAAATTACAAAAAAATTATTTCACAGAGGTAAACGCATATTTTTAATGGCTCCACTGCACCACCATTTTGAACTTAAAGGAGTTAAGGAACAAAAAATAGTTGGAAATTTTTGGAAAATCAACATTTTACTTGTAATTTTAGGTATAGTTTTAAAAATCAATCTTTAAAAAATTTGTTATGAGTTTTTTTACATGGAAAGATAATGGATTAACGAGTGACTGCTCAAGTCTTGATGCAATGGCATCAAGGTTTGAAGAAACTGCTAACTTAATGAAAAAACTATCTAAGAAAGGCTTCAAACTAAAGAAAACTCACAATAATCAACTAATTCTTCACCCTGATCCTGAAATATTTGATCAATGGGGTTTTATAAGTGAAGAACTCCCTTTTAAACAACTTTGTTTAATATCAGATGAAGAATAATTATTTGAACTTGAAAACTCTTTTGTCAGAATTGACAAATAATTGCGTACATGAGTGTTCCAACTAAAGTGCCTATTGACACCCTCAATTCCATTTCTACTCCATATTTTCCAGTGATTATTATTAGAAATTCCTTTTTCAAGAATAACTTTCAACTTATTAATATCAGTAACATCTACTAGAAGTCCATTTTCACATTTTGAGTGAATTTCTTTTGGTCCTCCATCATTTGTTGATATTATAGGCAATCCACATGAGGAAGCTTCAAGAAGGGTTAAACCAAAAGGCTCTGTTAAGGCTGGATTTACAAATACACCCCCTCTGCTAGCAGCCCACCTATATAAAGCAGGAATTTGACTTGGAAGATGCTTTTTTGGATAAGCTACCTTTCCATACAAATTATATTTATCAATCGTTTCAAAAATATTATGGAATACATCTTTTTGTTGAGGATCAAGTTTTGAAGTACTATCTCGACAACCTAAAATCAGAATTAAATTAGTTTTTCTTTTTAATTTTTCAGATCTTCCGTATGCCTCAATCAAAGAAGGAATATTTTTTCTTCGAACAGCTCTAGAAATAGTCAATAATGGAGGTTTAGTAGAATCCTTAAGAAAAGGTTTCATCATATTGTCAATTTCAGCAGTCTCTGTTGTCGAATGAATATGGTGAAACTTATTATGATCGACACCAGGCGGAATGACTTTTGCTTTTTGAGGTAAAAAAGAACAATATTGAGAATATTGATAAACTGACTCTTGTTTAGTGCTCGTAACAATAATATCTGCAGACTGTAACGCTTTTTCTTCTGCCTCGATTCTTTTACTTATAAAATAAAGCTTTTCTATTTGATTTGTTTTTAAACCGGTATCAAGCAATTTCCTCTGTTTTTCTCTTCCTAAGGAATGACCAGTAAAAATAAGAGGAACGTTTAAAGATTTACTTAGTTTGACACCTACATATCCAGCATCTGCATAATGTGCATGAATAAAATGAGGCTTTTTATTTTTTTTATAATAACTGATGAGACTTTCAGTTAAATGATCTAAATAAGGCCAAAGCAATTCCTTTCTTAAGTATTTATTAGGTCCAAATTTAAATCTTAAAATTCTAACTCCAGGTTCTACAAATTCTTCTTCTTGTGAATAGTCATAATCTACTTTAGAGTCGTTGATTAAACGAGTGACTAAATCTACTTGGTCAACTTCTGAAGTATTAGCCAAACTTTTAACTAACTCTAAAACATATTGAGTTTGACCTCCTGTATCTGCATCTCTTCCTAATTCAAGATTTTTAGAACGTATAAGACCATGTAAATGTAAATGTAAAAATTTAAATCTCATTACAGCAAAACCTCCGATCAACCGCTTTAATACAAATAAGCTGAATTTCCAAAGGAAATATTAAGAAACCATTATGATTTTAAATTTTTTAAACTCAAAAATTTTTTAAAGAGCTTATGAGGACTAAAGTTATACCTCTCTAAAGATGAATTTCGTTTTGCTCAGATAATTGCAAATAAAAAGAAATACAACAAAGATTTCTTATTTGAGAACTTTTTTAAGATATTTTGCTGTATGGCTTGAAGGATGTTTGGCTACATCCTCAGGAATTCCTTCTGCGATAATTTGGCCGCCTTTATCTCCTCCATCAGGTCCTAAATCAATGATCCAATCAGAGCATCTAATCACATCTAAGTTATGTTCGATAACAACTACAGAATTCCCTTTATCTACCAAACGTTGTATAACATCCATTAATTTATGAACATCATAAAAACTGAGACCTGTAGTTGGTTCATCAATCAAATATAAAGTTTTTCCAGTAGCCCTTTTTGATAATTCTGTAGCTAACTTAACTCTTTGAGCCTCTCCTCCAGATAGTGTAGGGGCAGGTTGGCCTAATTTGACATATCCTAAGCCAACATCTACTAGTGTAGATAATCTATCAGCAGCTTGAGGTATAGCAGAAAAAGTTTCTGCAGCTTGTTCAACAGTCATTTCTAAAACGTCAGATATATTAAAACCTTTGTATTTAACTTGAAGAGTTTCCCTATTAAAGCGAGCTCCTTTGCATACTTCACATTGAACATAAACATCAGGTAAAAAATTCATTTCTATGACATTAACTCCCTGGCCTTTACAAGCTTCGCATCTTCCTCCCTTAACATTAAAACTAAACTGACCAGCCTGGTAACCCCTTGCTTTTGCTTCAACAGTGGCAGTAAATATTTGCCTTATAGGATCAAAAGCACCTGTATAAGTGGCAGGATTTGATCTTGGTGTTCTTCCTATTGGAGATTGATCAATAACGATAACTTTATCAATTGCCTTTATACCCTTTAACTCTTTTACCCCTTGAGGAAAAGGAACTTTTAATCCCAGAGAATGACACAAAGCAGGGTGAAGCAATTCATTTATCAAGGTACTTTTCCCACTCCCGCTAACACCAGTTACAGAGACTAATCTTCCTAATGGAAATTCTACAGATATATTCTTTAAATTATTTTTTGAACAATTATTTAAAATTAAACTCTTTTTAACAGATGATCTACGTTCTTTTGGAGTAGGAATCGACTTCCTACCACTAAGATAAGCCCCAGTTAATGACCTTTCTGATTTCAAGACATCTTGATATGATCCCTGAGCAATAATTTCCCCACCGTAAACACCTGCACCTGGACCAATATCAACTAAATAATCTGCGGATTTCATAGTATCTTCATCATGTTCAACAACAACTAAAGTGTTACCAAGGTCTCTTAAGCTTTTTAATGTTTCTAATAATCTGTCATTATCTCTCTGATGTAAACCAATACTCGGTTCATCTAATACATATAAAACACCAGTAAGGCCTGCGCCTATTTGCGTAGCCAATCTAATACGCTGAGCTTCTCCACCAGACAAAGTCATGGCTGGTCTATCTAAAGTTAAATAATCTAGACCAACATTAATTAAAAACTTTAAACGTAAACGAATCTCTTTTAAAACCAATTCACCTATCTGCTTTTGTTTTTCTGATAAAGATATATTTTCCTTTTTAGTCTTACCTAATCCCATAATGCGCTCTATATGAATTAAGGTTTCAGAGACGCTTATAGAAGTTAAATCAGTAATATTGTAGGGACCAAGTCTAACTGCCAACGCCTCGGGTCTTAATCTTTTTCCAGAACATGTCTTACAGGGAACTAACTCTTGGTACTTTTCTAATTTTTGTTTAACTGATTCTCCATTAGCTTCATTCAGTTGCCTTTCTAATATTGGTAAAATTCCTTCAAAATGTCTTTCAAAACCACTAGAAGTTTTAAAACGACTATCAGCTTGAATTAATATTGGTTTATCTGATCCTAAAAGTAGAACTTTTTTTTGCAAGTCACTTAAATCTTTCCAAGGGGTTTTTAATTCAAAACCATAAGCTTGTCCTACAGAATAAAGTAAAGAAAAGTAATAAGTATTATCTTTTTCGCTCCAAGGGGCTATTGCAGCATAAACAGGTAATGTTTTATCTGGTATAACTCTATCTGCAGTAAATTTTTTTAAATAACCAATTCCATGACAGTCTGGACAAGCTCCATATGGGCTATTAAAGGAAAATAATCGTGGAGAAAGTTCATCGACAATTGAACCATGTACAGGACATGCGTAATTTTCTGAGTAAAGTTTTTCTTTCTCTAAGTTAGGAGGTAAGTTTTCTCCTTTTTTTGGAACAACTTCTACTATTGCTAAACCATCACCTCTTTTAAGACAAGTCTGTAGAGAATCATTTAATCTTTCTTGTATTCCTTCTCTTGCGATTAATCTATCAACTACTACCTCAATATTATGAATTTGATTTTTATCTAATTCAATACTATCAGCAAGTTCTCTTACCTCTCCATTGATTCTTACTCTAGCGAATCCCTCAGCAGCTAATCCACTTATTAATTTTGAATGTGTTCCTTTCTTCCCTCTTACAACAGGAGCCAACAATTGATACCTTGTTCCTTCTGGCAACAGAAGAATTTGATCAACCATTTCATCAATTGTTTGGGGAGCAATTGGAATCCCACAGTGATGACAATGTGGTTCACCAGCACGACCAAACAACAATCTTAGATAATCTTGTATTTCTGTTACGGTTCCAACTGTTGATCGTGGATTATGACTTGTAGATTTTTGATCAATTGAAATAGCTGGTGATAAACCCTCAATATTGTCAACATCTGGTTTATCTACTTGACCCAAAAATTGCCTTGCATATGCCGAAAGACTCTCAACGTATCTTCTTTGGCCTTCAGCAAAAATTGTATCAAAAGCTAAAGAGCTTTTACCGCTTCCACTAACACCTGTAAAAACTATAAATTTGTTCCTAGGCAGAGAAAGGTCAATATTTTTTAAATTATGCTGACGAGCTCCCCTAATATTAATTGAATTATCTTCTTCAAAACTATTATTAATCTTTTTAACCATGTTTAATCTTTCTATGGTTTAAAAAGAATATTATAGTGGAATTTTTTCTGTTTTATGCAGCTGCTCGGTCAAGTAGTCTAGAAGCGTAATCATTTGCCTCGCTAGAACCTCCCCCAATCAGTTCTATTAATTCATTTTTTCTTTCTTTTTTTGTTGATAATTTTGATATGGAAGTATAAGTTATTCCATCTCTTACATCTTTATACACCTTAAAGTGAGCATATCCTCCAGCAGCTAAAAAAGGCTGATGTGTAATACATAAAACCTGTTGATCTTTGGATATTTCTTTAATTAGTTCAACCAAAGCAAATAAAGATTTACCACTTAAACCATTATCAATTTCATCTAAAAAAAAAGTATTAGGTTTTTTAGAAATACTAGATTTAATGGCCAATAAGAATCTTGACATTTCTCCACCAGAAATAACACTTGATAAAGGAGCTAGCCTCTGATCAGGATTAGCAGAAAATAAAAATTGCACATTATCAATACCATCACCAGAAGGCTTACATTCGGAAAATTGAATTGAAAAATTTGCATTATCTAATCCTAAATCCCTTAAAATGGACATTACTGAATCTTGTAACTGTTTAGCAATTTTTTTTCTTTCAATAGACTTAGTAAGAAATAAAGAATTTAAATTACTTTGTAATTTTTTGAATTGATTTTCCATATTACGAATTTCATTATCTTGATCGTTTTTTAGAAAATATGTCCTTAACTGATCTCGCTTTTCAATAAGTTGAGGTAAATCCAATGAAAAATTTCTTTCCAAGTTTTTTAAAGAAAATATTCTTTTTTGTATTTCTGCAAGATTTGATTCATTATTATCAATATCTTGTATATATGAGCTTAAAGCAAAAATTAAATCTTCAACATAAGTTTGGATATCTAGTAAATTTTCTCTAAACTTTTGAATTTTTAAATCAAAATTTGCTGTTTTATTTAAATTTTTTATGGATTGATTTATCAAAGACGCAACAGATGGTTCATCATGACTAAAATTATTTAAGTTATCTAAAGCTGATTGAATTGAATTATTAATTTCGAGATTATTTACAAGTTTATTTTCCAATAACTCCAATTCTAAGATTTCCTCACTGGAATCTAGGTTAGCTTCCTCTAAACTCTTCAACATTTGTTTGATTAATAAGTTGTATTCTTCTTGCTTCCTTGAGGATTCTATTTTTTCAGTAATTAATCCTTTTAAAACCTGACTTTCCCCCCATATATTTTTAATCTTTGCACTATTATCTCTAAATTCTTGCGAACATAAATCATCAATAATTAATCTTCTCTGATCTTGGGAATCAAATATAAAAGTATCAGATTGACCTGCAAAATCTATTAATAATCGTCCAAGTTCTTCTAAAGATTTTTTATTAATTGATAAATTGTTCAGGCTATATTTAGATAAAACTTTATTATTTTTTCTGTAGGATATTCTTCTGATATTTAGTTCTGAAGAACTACTTTTAAAACCATTACTGATTAACCAGTTATTAATTTGAAAAGAGGAAGAAAATTTTGCCTCAATAGCACAATTATCTTTTCCTGGACGTATTAAGTGCTTTAAAGGTATATTAGTTCCACCAAATAAAACATTTAGGGAATCTAAAATCAAAGATTTTCCTGAACCTGAATCTCCAGTAATGATGTTCAAACCTTTTTCGAAATTAATTTCTATAATTTCTATTAGGGCGATATTTTCTATCTTTAATTGTATTAGCATGATAAACCTTCCTTATAAAAAAATTAACTTCTTTTTTAGAAAAATAAAGGTTTTAAATATATAAAGTTATGAAAGAAGATTTTACTGATTTTATTGAGGTATCTGGTCTGTTGGAATATGATCCAGATACGATATCAAAAATTTACAAAAAAAACCCAAAAAGACTTTTAAAAAGACTTTGGCAAACACTTATACCTATTTTTGCCTATATATTTTCTGTGTGTTGGGATAAATTAACTGGAAGATTGAAGAATGAAGCGAAAGTGAGATTTAGGGCAAAGGAATTAACAAATTTATTAGTAGAGCTTGGGCCAGCATTTGTTAAAGCAGGTCAAGCTTTATCCACTAGACCAGATATCATTCCAAGGATTCTTCTTGAAGAATTATCTGAATTACAAGATCAACTTCCAGGCTTTGGCGGAGATAAAGCTATGGAATTAATAGAAGAAGATTTAGGATCCAGAATAAATGAAATTTTTTTAGAAATTGATAAACAGCCTATTTCTGCAGCTTCTTTAGGACAAGTGCATAAAGCCAAACTAAAAAATGGGGAGGTTGTAGCAGTTAAAGTCCAACGACCAGGCTTAAGAGAACAAATTACTTTAGATCTTTACATAGTAAGAAATATTGCTTATTGGCTCAAAAATAATATTGGATTGATACGAAGCGATCTCGTTGCATTAATTGATGAATTAGGAAAAAGAGTTTTTGAAGAAATGGATTATTTAAATGAAGCTGAAAATGCTGAAAAGTTTAGAAATATGCATAAACATAACCAAATGATTGCTGTACCAAAAATATATAAAGAAATAACTTCAAGAAGAGTTTTAACTATGGAATGGATCGATGGTACAAAATTAACCAATTTAGAAGATGTTAAAAAATTAGGTATCGATCCAGACAAAATGATTGAGATAGGAGTGCAATGCAGTTTAGAACAACTTTTAGAACATGGTTTTTTTCATGCTGACCCTCATCCAGGAAATTTATTAGCTCTGAAAGATGGAAGGCTATGTTATCTAGATTTTGGAATGATGAGCGAGGTTTCCAGAGACTCTAGGTCTGGCTTAATACAAGCAGTTGTACATTTGGTGAATAAAAACTTCGATAAACTTTCTCAAGATTTCGTAAAATTAGGATTCTTATCAGAAGAAGTAAATCTAGAGCCAATAGTTCCAGCATTTCAAGATGTTTTCATTAACGCAGTTGAACAAGGAGTTTCAAAAATGGATTTCAAAAGCGTTACAGACGATATGTCTGGTGTGATGTATAAATTCCCATTCAGATTGCCTCCATATTACGCGCTAATAATTAGGTCATTGCTTACGTTAGAAGGAATTGCTTTAAGCGTAGACCCAAACTTTAAAATACTAGGTGCAGCTTATCCATATTTTGCAAGAAGGTTGATGGAAGATCCTGATCCACAATTAAGAAAAAGCTTGAAAGAAATGCTTTTTGATAATAAAAAATTTAAATGGGACCGCTTAGAAGATTTATTATCTAACGCTGCAAGACAAACAAATCTTGATTTAGAAAAACTTTTGGACGAAGTTATCAATCTTCTCTTTTCTTCAAAAGGAGGATTTCTTAGAGATGAAATAATTGAAGGATTAACAAACCAAATAGATTTATTTAGTCTAAAAATATTAAAAAATTTAAATAACTACCTTCCAAGCATGATCAAATTAAATACAACTGATGAAACCAACAATTTAAATGACCTTATAATACAAATAGAGCCATTACGAAACTTTTTAGAAATTGTACAAAAAGTTCCTGGCTACTCAATTGATATTTTTATAAAGAGAGTTCCTCGACTTATAAATGAACCTTATACAAAAGAAATGGGTATAAAAATTGCAAAAAAGGTAACAGAAAAAGGAGTTGTTAGACTTGTAAAAATTGCAGCTGGTGCAAATATTTGATATGAAGTTAAGTAAATTATTAATAGTTAAAATAATTTTTATATTTATTAGTTCTCAATTACTTTTTAATATTTCAAAAGTTGAAGCTGCTGAAGAAATTAAAATTATTTACAGCCTATTTTCTAGAACCATTAAAGTAAGTTCATTAAAAACATTTGCTGAAGAAGGTAATTCAACAAAAAAATTAAAAAAAATTTTAAGAGCAACAGGTTCTCCTGATAAGGAAATTAGATCAGTATTAAATAAAAAATTTGAAATCCCTATTACAATTGCAAGCAAATTAGTATATTCAGAAATAGGTAATATTTTTCTAACAAGACTTTCATCTATTATTCATCCTCCCAAAGCAGATGATAAAAGAACCGGAATGTTAGCCCTTAGAGCAAGTGTAGTTCAAGGTATTAAGATAGGAAATGGAAAAATAGATCTGATAAAATTTTTTGAAGGATATCCAACTAAAACTGTTATTTTAGATGTCAATGCTTTGAGCAAAGTTATGAATAAAGTAGAATCAATTTCAGAATTATTAGATTTTTTTACAAATTCACCCTTAGAAAAGATTAAAACAAATTAAAAAGTTATGGTGCTATTAAATAAAATCAAAAATAAACTAAGTATTAATTATAGAAAAAAAAGATGGCCCGGTTTAATCGAAGCTTACAAACAATATCTTCCGGTTACAAAGAAAACTCCTATTATCTCACTAAATGAAGGAAATACACCATTAATTCTCAGTGACTCACTTAGCAGTTTAATTGGAAATGAAACAAAAGTTTTTTTAAAATATGATGGTCTAAATCCCACAGGATCTTTTAAAGATCGCGGGATGACTATGGCTATTAGCAAAGCAAAAGAAGAAGGTCGTGAAGCAGTTATTTGTGCAAGTACTGGAAACACCTCTGCTGCTGCTGCTGCATATGCTTCTAGAGGAGGATTAAAACCATATGTTCTAATCCCAGAAGGATTTGTTGCACAAGGAAAGCTCGCACAAGCCTTAATGTATGGAGCTGAAATCATATCAATAAATGGAAACTTTGATAAAGCTTTAGAAATCGTAAGAGATTTATCTTCAGAACATCCAATAGAACTTGTTAATTCTGTTAATCCATATCGAATACAAGGCCAAAAAACAGCCGCCTTTGAAATTGTTGATGACTTAGGTTTTGCACCCGATTGGCTTTGTATTCCAATGGGAAATGCTGGAAACATAACTGCTTATTGGTTAGGTTTTAAAGAATATTCAAAAATAAAAAGAAATTTGAAGTTACCAACTATGATGGGATTTCAATCTGAAGGATCGGCCCCATTAGTAAAAAATATAATTGTTAAAGAACCTGAGACAATTGCAACTGCAATAAGAATCGGGAATCCTGTTAATAGAGAAAAAGCAAAGACAGTAAAAAAAGAAAGTAAAGGGGATTTTCAGTCAGTTACAGATGAAGAAATAATCAATGCTTATAAGATCCTTGCAAAAGAGGGAGTATTTTGTGAACCTGCTAGTGCTGCTTCAGTTGCTGGACTAATAAAAAATAAAAATAGAATTCAAAAAGGATCGAAAATCGTTTGTGTCCTTACTGGAAATGGATTGAAGGATCCTGATTGCGCGATTAAAAACAATGATGCTATTTTCAGAAAAAACATTGATCCTTCGTTAAAAAATATAACCAAAATCTTAGGATATTAAAATCCAAATAAATTAGTGTCTGTGGAAATCAGTTATAAACAAAATTAAATTGTTGAAAAACAAACAAAAAGTAATTCGGTTTGTTAATTAAAAAATGAACTTTTTTAAAAATTTAAATTTATTCAACAAAGAATAAAGTTTTTCCACCTGTTTAAATATTAAAAAACAAAGTAAGGTAGGTTATTAAATCCAAAATTCCACAATTTCCACAATAACTACTACTACTAAATTTTTTTATTTCTTATTTATTTCTATATTAGAAAAGTAAATAAAATAAATTATTGAATTTAATTTACGAAAAAAGTATATTGTATTTGTAAAAAAGTTCCAAAGTCCGATGGAGATTATTTGTAATCAAAATGAGTTAAATAATGCTATTCAGTTAGTAAACAAAGCAGTTTCTTCAAGACCAACTCATCCAATTCTTGCAAATATACTTTTAACAGCTGATCAAGGAACAAATAAAATTAGTTTAACGGGATTTGATCTCAATTTAGGAATTCAAACTTCTTTTGATGGAACTGTTACAAATAGCGGGGCTATTACGATACCTTCAAAACTTTTATCAGAAATAGTAAACAAATTGCCCACTGAAACTCCTGTTTCTTTAGTAGTAGATGAGAATTCTGATAGTATTTTAATTAAAAGTGATAGAGGTTCCTTTAATATTAAGGGTATCCCTTCTGATGACTATCCTAAATTACCATTTGTTGAAACTGGAACTTCTTTAAATATTGACCCTAGTTCTTTTTTAAAATCTTTAAAATTTACCATTTTTGCCAGTAGTAATGATGATTCAAAGCAATTACTTACAGGAGTCAATTTTACTTTTAAAAAAAGTTATTTAGAGTCTGCTTCCACAGATGGTCATAGATTGGCTGTATCTTTAATAGGTAATGAAGAGTATATCGAAAATAAAGATGACTCACTTTTAAATGAAGGTGATTTATCAGTAACTATTCCAACAAGATCATTAAGAGAAATTGAAAAACTAGTTTCTTTAAGAAGCTCAGAAAAATCAATAAAGCTTTTTTACGATAAAGGCCAGGTAGTTTTTATATCTTCTAATCAAATAATTACAACTAGAACCCTCGAAGGTACTTATCCGAATTATTCACAATTAATTCCTGATACTTTTTCTAAGATTTTTAACTTTAATACTAAAAGATTAATTGACGCATTAGAAAGAATTGCTGTTTTGGCAGATCAGCAGAGTAATGTTGTGAAGATTAAATTAGATAATACAGACTCAGCTTCAATTAGTGCAGATGCCCAAGATATCGGAAATGCTAACGAAACCATTCCTGTTTCATACTCTGGTGAAAATTTTGATATTGCATTTAACGTTAGATATCTTTTAGAAGGTTTAAAGGTTATTTCTTCAGAAAATGTACTTTTAAAGTGTAATCTTTCAACTACTCCAGCTGTTTTTGTACCAGAAGATAATCTAAATTCTTTTACTTATTTAGTTATGCCTGTACAGGTTCGTTCCTAATTTGAAATTACCTAAAGAAATTTTATTAAGTGAATTAATAAATTACAGTGTTAAGGGTAATATGGCTCTTAATTACGGAAATGGTGAAAATGTTTGGATGCATCCTCCTGTGCATCGAATTTTAGGATGGTCCTCTCGTCCATCAAATTTTGATTTAAAACGTAATGTTTGGCGATTAAATCAAATTAGTCAAATAATAGATAATGAAATTTATGTTAAAGGTGAGCCAGCGATTTCTGATTTAGCAACTTTAAATAGGTTCCCAACTTTAATAGAAGCTAATCTAATAAATACTAATGGTTCAAAAATAGGAGTTATTGCTGATTTTTTATTCGAATTGAAAACGGGGAAAATTAAATATTATTTAGTTTCTAGATCTAATCCTAAAATTCCAGGTTCTAGCAGATGGAAATTAAATATTGAAAATATTAATGATCAACAACCAGGTTTAGTTTTTTGTGAAAGTAGTTCTTTAGATGATTTATTTTTAATAAAATCTAGTTTTAAAAATGAATTTTTGCAAAAAGGAAAAAAAATTTTTAATAGATTTGATGATATGAAAAATATAGCTGCTAATAGATTAGAGGATTGGCTTGAAGAAGATGAAGATATAAACCAAAACTTAGATTTTGAAGAAAAAAGTTTTTATAATGATGATAGAAAATCAAGATCTTTTCGTGATAAAAAAGAAGATGACCCTTGGATCTAAAGAATGATAAATTTAGAAAATAATGATCTATATGATCTCAATAAAGTACTGGAAATTGAAAATTTAACAATTAATGATTATGAAGAAATTTGTAAAAGATTAAATAGAAAACCAAATAGGACTGAACTAGGAATGTTTGGTGTTATGTGGTCTGAACATTGTTGTTATAGAAATTCAAAACCTTTATTATCTAAGTTTCCCACTAAAGGAAAGAATATTTTAGTAGGTCCTGGAGAAAATGCTGGTGTTATTGATATAGGAAATAATCAAAAACTTGTTTTTAAAATAGAAAGTCATAATCATCCTTCTGCAATTGAACCTTTTCAAGGAGCGGCAACAGGTGTAGGAGGAATATTAAGAGATATTTTTACAATGGGAGCAAGGCCAATAGCAGTATTGAATTCACTTAGATTCGGAAATCTCGATAAGCAATCAAATATAGATTTGCTTCGAGGAGTTGTATCAGGTATTGCACATTATGGTAATTGCGTGGGTGTACCTACTGTTGGAGGTGAAATTGATTTCGATGATAGTTACTCTGGAAATCCTTTAGTCAATGTTATGGCTTTAGGACTTTTAGAGACTAATGAAATTGTTTGTTCTGGAGCAAAAAATGTAGGATCACCTGTATTATATGTTGGTAATACTACTGGCAGAGATGGAGTTGGAGGTGCTAGCTTCGCAAGTTCTGAATTAACTACTGCATCATTAGATGACAGACCTGCAGTACAAGTAGGAGATCCATTTGTTGAGAAAAGTCTTATAGAAGCTTGTTTAGACGCTTTTAAGACAGGTGATGTAATTTCAGCTCAAGATATGGGTGCAGCAGGTTTAACTTGTAGTAGTGCAGAAATGGCTGCCAACGGAAATTTAGGCATATCTATTGATTTAGATTTGGTTCCTTCTAGAGAAGATAATATGTCGTCATACCAATATTTACTATCTGAATCGCAAGAGAGAATGTTATTCGTCGTGAAGGAAGAAAAAATTAAAACTCTTATCGAAAAATTTAATAAATGGGGATTATATGCCAACGTAATTGGCGAAGTAATAGAGACTAATGAGGTAATTATTTTCCATAAAAGTAAAATTGTTGCTCAAATACCTACTTCTGCTTTGTCTGAAGATACTCCTGTAAATGTTCATAATGTGATAAAAAACCCACCTGATTATTTGTTAAAAAAATGGGAATGGAAAGAAAGTAATTTGCCAGAAATAATTGAGCAAAAAATATTTTCATTGAAAGAAAATAATAGTTTTTCTTATTCAGAAATCATTTTAAAACTTCTTTCTAATCCTTCAATAGCTTCTAAACGATGGATTTATAAACAATATGATTCACAAGTGCAGGCAAATACAGTTTTTAAACCTGGAGAATCAGATGCAGCGGTAATAAGACTTAGAGAACAAAATGAAAAAAATAAAAATAAAGTATTTTCTGGTGTTGCTGCCTCTGTTGATTGTAATAGTAGATGGGTTTTTCTTGACCCTTTTAGAGGAACTGTCGCCGCTGTTGCAGAATCTGCAAGAAACGTTAGTTGTGTTGGAGCAGAACCAGTTGCTATTACAAATAACTTGAATTTTCCTTCTCCTGAAACTGAAATAGGATATTGGCAACTTTCATCTTCATGCAACGGAATTTCTGAAGCATGTAAAGCTTTTGAAACTCCTGTTACAGGAGGAAATGTTTCTCTGTACAATGAATCAAAAAATAAAGATAATGAAATTACTCCTATTAATCCCACTCCAGTCATTGGAATGGTTGGGAAGATAGATAATGTTGAAAAAGCTATTAGTAGTGAATGGAAAAATATTCATGATCAAATATGGTTAATTGGTTCTCATAAATCAGAAACAACAATTGCAGCTAGTTCTTATTTAGAATATTTTCATGGAGAAATTACAGGTCGTCCTCCAAAGTTGGATTTGGGAGATGACAAGTTTATCCAGAGTTTTTTAAGAAATTCGATTTTAAAAAGTTTTGTAGTTTCTTCTCACGATATTAGCGATGGGGGTTTAGGCATAGCTTTAGCAGAGTGTTGTATTTTGTCTGGAAAAGGGGCAATTATAGAACTTAAGAAAGATTGTAATAGAGATGATAATTTATTATTTGCAGAAGGAGGTTCTAGAATTATTTTTTCAATAGACAAAATGAAAGAAAACGAATGGTTAAATTATCTAAAAGAAAATCAAATAAATTTTCAACCAAGTATATATGTAATAAAAATAGGAAGTGTTTCTAATAAAAATCTCAATATAAAAATTAAAGATAAAGATATTTGCAATATTAGGGTTGAGGAATTAACCGAAAAATTTAATAATAGTATTTCAGGTCACTTGAAAATATGAAAAACATTTTTCAACTATTAAAATTTTTACGAAATTAAGTTATGTGCGGAATAGTTGGAATCGTTTCTTCAGATGATGTAAATCAACAAATTTATGATAGTCTTTTGCTTTTACAGCATAGAGGTCAAGATTCAACAGGTATAGCTACAATGGAAAATACTATTTTCCATATACATAAGGCCAAAGGACAGGTTAATACTGCATATAGAACAAGAGATATGAGGAATTTAATCGGTAAGATAGGATTAGGTCATGTTAGATATGCAACAAAGGGATCAGCAGAAAGTGTAGAAGAAGCCCAACCTTTTTACGTTAATGCACCTTATGGAATTGTTTTAATACATAATGGCAATTTGACTAATACCAGAGATTTAGAAAAACAATTATTTAATATTGATAAGCGTCATACAAATTCTTCAAGCGATACTGAAATGTTATTAAATGTATTTGCTACAGAATTGCAAGAACAAACTCATAAGCAAGAATTAGAACCTGATATTATTTTTGATGCTATCAAATCTTTACATAAAAGAATTCAGGGGTCATATGCAGCAATTGCATTAATTTCAGGTCATGGTTTATTAGCATTCAGAGATCCTTTTGGTATTAGACCTTTAGTCATAGGAAAAAGATTTTCATTAACTACAAAAAAAGATGAGTGGATGGTAGCTAGCGAATCTCTAGTACTCGAGAATAATGATTACCAAGTAGTGAGAGATGTAGATCCTGGAGAAGCTATTTATATAAATCTAAATGGCGAGTTTTTTTCTAAGCAATGTTCTGAAAAGCCAATGTTATATCCTTGTGCGTTTGAATATGTTTATTTAGCTAGGCCAGATTCAATTATGAATGGAATTTCAGTGTATAAAGCTCGTTTGAAAATGGGAGATTATTTATCTGAAACAATAAAGGAAAAAATTACTTCTGGAGATGTTGATGTAGTAATGCCTATTCCTGATTCATCTCGACCTGCAGCTATGCAAGTTGCAAGACAGTTAGGTATTGAGTATAGAGAAGGGTTTTTTAAAAATAGATATGTTGGCAGAACATTTATTATGCCTGGTCAACAGAAACGTAAGCAATCTGTAAGACAAAAGTTAAATGCTATGAGTGCGGAGTTTAAAAATAAAAATGTATTAATAGTTGATGATTCGATAGTAAGAGGTACCACTTCAAAAGAAATTGTACAGATGGCTAAAGATGCAGGAGCAAATAAAGTTTTTTTCACATCAGCGGCACCTCCAGTTCGTTTTCCTCATGTTTATGGAATTAATATGCCTAATAGAGATGAATTAATAGCCCATGATAGAACAATTAGTGAAATTGCTGATCAACTTGAAATTGATAATCTCGTTTATCAAAGTGTTGAGAATTTAAATAAATCTATAATAAGTGATTCTCTTGTTGAACATTTGGAGATGAGTTGTTTTACTGGTACTTATATAACAGGAACAGTAAATCAAGAGTATTTAAATTGGGTAGAAAATGAATATAAATCTTAGGTGAGAAAGTTTTTTAGTCGAAAACAATTTTCAAGATATTCGCCTTTATCTAATTTTAAAAAGTCAATTAAAAAATTTGTTTTTTTAAATTTAAAATTTAATTTATCAAAGTCTAATCTAGCAGATTTATTTTTATTAGTTTCAACATCAAGATAATAGTTACTTGGCAAAATTTTGAGGAAATAATCGTTTTTAATTTGAGTTTTTTCATTTAAATATCCCAAACTGTATTCATTTGCGTAATAAATTTCATTACTATTCAAACAAAAGATTTTTCCTTGCTTAGAAACTAAATAAATATTTTCTTCATTTTGATATGAACAACAAGAAACAATTTGTTCAGTGGGGAAAAGTTTTGCAATCATTAAACCTTGAGATTGTTTTGTAGTTGGTGTTATATTTTTATTTGATAAGCTAAATTTAAAAATTCTTCCAATAGAGGTTAATATTAGTAAATTTTTTTCTTCACTAAACACAAATGAATCAATTGTTTTTACATTATTTTTTAATTTTGTTATCCCAAAAGATCTATTACTTTTTATCATATCCTCATCAAATAAAACTTTTTTAAATCTTCCATCCGAA
The DNA here is from genome assembly GCA_003279535.1 of Prochlorococcus sp. AG-402-C22. Lineage (GTDB taxonomy): Bacteria > Cyanobacteriota > Cyanobacteriia > PCC-6307 > Cyanobiaceae > Prochlorococcus_A. The sequence continues at coordinate 226 of QCHO01000011.1, read as the reverse complement.
TTCAATATGCATAAGTAATTTTTAATTTCTTTTTTAATTGAATGAAAATTTATTATTTCATTTGGATCAATATTTCCAAAGATTTTATTATCTAATTTATAGTCATTATTAATATTTGACTCCCAGTCGATATGAAAAACTTTTCCTGTATTAGTTATTCCAATTATTTTCACATTTTTTTCAACATTACATATAAATTTTTGAATATTTTTATTATCTATAGTTT
>QCHO01000010.1 GCA_003279535.1 Prochlorococcus sp. AG-402-C22 | reverse complement strand
TCCTAATAACATTCCAAAAGCAATAGGAGGAGAAAATATTAAAAGAAGAATAGAGAATAAACTAAATAAAGCAAATGATCCTCTTAGAAAAAAATTCTTTCTTTTTGTTCTTCTTAGATTTTTTAAGGTATTCCACTCCCATTCAATCAACCTGTAGAACTTTTCTGATAATAAAAATAAATACTTCATTAATATTATAAATTTCTATCGGCTTTTCTTATTTATAAAATTAATTTCTCCTGTTAGCAATAAACTTTATCTCCTTCTTCAGAAAGATAATAAATTCTATTTTCTGAACTTATAAAGAAAGTTAATCCCTTATATTGTGATCTTCTAAATTTATTTAATCTATGTTTGTGTAAATCCCAATTATCTGTACTTTTATCAGGATTAAATTCTTGTTCTTTTAAGAAAGGTACATAAGTTGGACTAATTGTTGTTTTTGCTAAAATTTTGTTTCGTTTTGAATAAAAAAATAATAGAAATAAAAGCCCAAAAAAAGTAATGAGCAAAAAAAGAATTAGTAATATAGTTGTCATTGTCACTTTTTCTAATTTGAAAAAATTTTGTTTTGGAGAATCAAGAATTTTTCACAATAAAATTTTTTAATAAGTAAAAAATCCTATTTTTATATTCTTGTATTTTTGAATACTTATCAAGGGGGTACTTAAATCAGATTATAAAATTAGTCGCATTTTCAACATGACTCAAAATTCCATGAATACTCCTTATGCAAAAAGAGTAGCTGAAAAATTTAGAGAAGCTCAAAACTATTTAAAAACTAACGGTTTTAGTAGATCGACTAAACATTTACTGGAAGATATTGAGAATTCTGTTGAAAAATAATAATGCCAATACCCCCTCACTTACCACAATTACAATACGGCTACGATGATGGCTTTACAACCATTGCTTTTGGGTTAATAGGGAGTTGCTTAGGATGTATCTTAATTTTATTAATTTCTTTTTTTGAATTCAAATTCAAAAAACAAAATAGTAAGCCTTAAAAGACTAACTAAACATTAAATAAGAACTCCATTACATCTCCTTCGTTTACAACATATTCCTTACCTTCACTTCTTAATAAACCTTTAGTTTTTGCATTTGCAATTGAACCTGAATCAATTAAATTTTGATATGAAATAGTTTGGGCTCTGATAAATCCCTTTTCAAAATCAGAATGAATGACTCCTGCAGCTTGTGGCGCAGTCATCCCATCTTTTATGGTCCATGCTTTTGTTTCCTTTTCTCCTGTAGTGAAATAAGTTTTTAATCCCAATAATTTATAGGTTGATCTAATTAAAGAACTTAATCCTCCTTCTTCTACTCCTAAACCAATCAGATAATCTTTTTTATCTTCTGGTTCCAACTCTATTAATTCAGATTCAACTTGTGCTGATATTTTTATACATTCTGTATTTTCACTATTTGCAAAGCACTGAACTTTTGATGAGAAATCATTACCTGCAGCTAAATCATTTTCATTCAAATTTGTTGCGTAAATAATTGGTTTTGCAGTAAGGAAGCCTAATTGCTTAATTATTAAATTTTCTTCTTCACTTAAAGATATTGATCTAACTGAAAGTCCTTCCTGTAGCTCTTCTTCTATTCTTTCTAGTAAGGTATCTTCTTTTGCTGCCTCTTTACTAGTTCTAACCTGTTTTTTGATTCTTTCTCTTCTTTTTTGAAGTTGGGATAAATCAGCTAAATTCAATTCCAGATTAATTATCTCAATGTCATCCAAGGGATCTACCTTTCCGGAGACATGAATTACATCACCATCTTCAAAGCACCTTACAACATGAACTATTGCATCAACCTCCCTAATATTTGATAAAAATTTATTTCCCAAACCTTCGCCTTTACTGGCTCCTTTTACTAGTCCTGCAATATCTACAAATTCAATTTTTGTTGGGATAATATTTTGGCTAGAACTTAAATCACCTAACTCTTGCAACCTTTGATCTGGGACTGAAACTATCCCTTTATTAGGTTCTATAGTACAAAAGGGAAAATTAGCAGCTTGGGCTTTAGCATTTTCTACAAGCGCATTAAATAAAGTTGATTTACCAACATTTGGTAATCCAATAATACCTGCTTTTAACATTTGAAAAAATTTATGGAAAATTATCAAGAAAACATCTTCTAGTAATATAGTATTTACTTAACCAATCTTGGATAAGTTGCTTATAATCGTTTTGATTATTTATTTAGTTCATAAATATTCTTTATTACTGTTTTTCAAAAGAAATGCTTGATTTAATAAAAAAAAATATAAACCTAAGAAGTGGAATCATATTACTTTCTTTAGCTATATTTTTCTTTTTTATAACCAATTCCTTCAAGAAAAATAAAACAAAGGATATTTCTGATTATGTAGTTCAAGTGGAAAAAGGGATCCTCTCAGATTCAATTAATACTAGTGGTGAAGTAAAAGCAATAAGGACAAGCAATATTGGACCTCGGAAGCAAGGGGTAATAAAAGATATCACAGTAGATGAGGGCGATCTTGTAAAAAAAGATCAGGTTTTAGCTTCTCTTGATGATGAAGACTTCATCTATAAAATTGAAGAACTTGAATTAAACTTAGAAAAACAAAAATCTGAATTTTTAAGAAGGGAATATTTATATCAAGAAGGTGCGGTAAGTAAAGAAGACTATGAAACTTATAAAAATAACTACAACATTAGTAGCGCCAAACTTAATGATGCAAATGCTGAAAAAAGTTTCTATCTAATTAAAGCTCCTTATGGAGGAAAGATAACTGCAAAATATGCTGAGATAGGATCTTATGTCACACCAAGTACAAACTTAAGTTCAGACCCTAAAACCAAAAACTTTATTTTTGAACTATCAGAGGGCCTAGAAATTGTTGCTAAAGTTCCTGAGAGTGACATTGGCAGAATAAAAATAGGTAAAGAAGCCTCAGTAAGAATTGAGGCTTATCCCTCAAAAAAATATACTGCCATAGTTAAAAAAATAGCTACAAGAGCTGTAAAAGATAATAATGTAACCTCTTTCGAAGTAACTCTAAATTTTAAAGATATTTCTGAAGAAATTAAAATTGGAATGACTGCAGATCTTGAATTTAGAGTCGAAGGTAATGAAGAAAAAATCTTAGTGCCAACAGTTTCTATTGTCACTGAAAAAGGTGAAAAGGGAATTTTGAAAGTTGATAAAAACAATTCTCCAAAATTTGAAAAAATTGAAATTGGTATTAGTAGTGGAAATAAAACTTCAGTAATTGATGGATTAGAACCTGGAGAGCAAATCTTTATTGATATTCCACCCTGGGCTAAGAAGAGAAAATGAGTTTAAGATCTGAAAACTCTAAAAAACCAATTTTACTTTTAGTCGATGGTCATTCACTTGCTTTTAGAAGCTTCTATGCATTTAGCAAAGGGATTGATGGAGGTTTAACAACCAAAGAGGGATTCCCAACAAGTGTGACTTATGGATTTCTAAAAAGCCTTCTTGATAATTGCAAAAATATTAGTCCGGAGGGTGTTTGTATTACTTTTGATACCGAAAAACCTACTTTCAGACATGAATTAGATCCAAATTATAAGGCCAATAGAGATGTAGCACCAGATGTTTTTTTTCAGGATATTGAACAACTAGAAATCATTTTAGAAGAAAGCCTTAATTTGCCAATTTTTAAATCTCCTGGTTACGAAGCAGATGATCTCCTAGGCACAATTGCAAATGATGCTTCTTCTAAAGGATGGTGCGTGAATATTCTTTCTGGGGATCGGGACTTATTTCAATTAGTAGATGATCAAAAAGATATTTATGTACTTTATATGGGTGGTGGTCCATATGCAAAAAGTGGTAATCCAACTCTTATAAATGAAAATGGAGTAAAAGAAAAATTAGGTGTTGCGCCAGAAAGAGTAGTTGATCTTAAAGCTCTAACTGGTGATAGTTCTGATAATATTCCTGGTATAAAAGGGGTAGGTCCAAAAACTGCAATTAATCTACTAAAAGAAAACGATACACTTGATGGAATTTATCAGGCTTTGGAAAAGATTCAGCAGAACAATGATAAAAAATATAAAGGATTCATCAAAGGTTCGGTTATAGAAAAGCTCAGAAACGATAAGCATAATGCTTTTCTTTCCAGGGATTTAGCAAAAATAAATACTGAAGTGCCTTTGATATTAAGTGATGGTTATGAATTAAAAAATATAAATCAAGAACTTCTTTCAGAGTCACTGCAAAAACTTGAATTATCAACACTACTTCGGCAAATTGATATTTTCAATTCAACTTTTAGTAAAGGTGGTTTTGACAAAAATACCGTGGCTAAAGAGGAGGAGAAAGATCCAAAGGTCTCTAGTAAAAGTGAATTAGAAAATAGTGAAAATAAAATCCCTAAAATCAAAGTAACTGTAGTAAATGATTTTGAATTACTTGATAAATTAATTCAAAGATTAGAAAAGACCAATGAGATAGTTTCTCTAGATACAGAGACTAATAGTTTAAATCCAATCGATGCGGAACTTGTTGGGATAGGACTTTGTCTTGGAGAAGAAACTGATGATTTATTTTATATACCTCTTGGTCATCAAACAAAAAGAGAGACCCCCAATCAATTATCGATTGAAGATGTTTTCTCAAAACTAAGAACTTGGATAGAAGATCCCAAAAAAGAAAAGGCACTCCAAAATTCTAAATTTGACAGGCAAATATTTTTTAATCACGGACTTGATCTTAAAGGCGTAACCTTTGACACCTTGTTAGCAGACTATCTTCTAAATAATCAGGAGAAGCATGGGTTAAGTGAAATTAGTTTTAGATTATTTGGATTTAAGCCTCCTTCATTTAAGGAAACAATTGGAAAAAATAAAGACTTTTCATTTGTTGATATTGATGAAGCTAGTATTTACTGTGGTTATGATGTATTTCTAACTTTTAAGATTGTCAAAATTTTTAAAGAAAGATTTTCAACAGAAAAAAATGAATTAATCAATTTGTTCGAAGGAATCGAGCTGCCCTTAGAGCCAGTATTATCTCAAATGGAAATGAATGGAATAACCATCGACATCCCTTATTTAGATAAACTCTCAAAAGAACTAAAAAGTACCTTAGAAGATATTGAAAGTAAAGTTTATGAATTAGCAGAGGGCACTTTTAATCTATCTTCACCAAAACAACTTGGTGAGATCTTGTTTGAAAAATTAAGTTTGGATAAAAAAAAATCACGGAAAACAAAAACAGGATGGAGTACAGATGCAGTAGTTCTTGAAAGATTAGTCGACGAACATGAAATAATCCAACATTTAATAAAACACAGAACTCTAAGCAAATTACTAAGCACCTATATTGATGCTCTTCCAAATCTTATAAACGAAAAGACAGGAAGAGTTCATACAAACTTTAATCAAGCTGCTACAGCGACTGGGAGACTAAGTAGTAGCAATCCTAATCTTCAGAATATCCCGGTTAGGACTGAATTTAGTAGAAGAATCAGAAAAGCATTCTTGCCTGAAAAAAATTGGAAACTTTTATCAGCTGATTATTCTCAGATCGAACTAAGAATACTTGCTCACTTAGCGGGTGAAGAAATACTAATTAATGCGTTTCATAAAAATGATGACATTCATTCTTTGACTGCAAGATTAATTTTCGAGAAAGAAGAAATATCATCCGACGAAAGGAGAGTTGGGAAAACAATAAATTTTGGAGTTATCTATGGTATGGGTATAAAAAAGTTTGCCCGTTCAACAGGAGTAAGTACTCTAGAGGCAAAAGAATTCCTGATAAAATACAAAGAAAGATATTCAAAAATTTTCAAATTTCTTGAACTCCAAGAAAGGCTTGCCTTATCAAAAGGTTATGTAAAAACAATTTTTGGTCGAAAAAGAGAATTTAAGTTTGATAAAAATGGACTTGGAAGATTAATAGGGAAAGATCCTTACGAAATTGACCTGCAATCTGCAAGAAGGGCTGGCATGGAAGCACAGTCATTAAGAGCCGCAGCTAATGCACCAATTCAGGGTTCAAGTGCAGACATTATTAAAATTGCAATGGTTCAACTAAACGAGAAATTCATAGAAATGAATGTTCCCGCAAAAATGCTTTTACAAGTACATGATGAATTATTGTTTGAAGTTGAACCTGATTCTTTGGAAATTACGACGAAATTAGTAAAGAAGACTATGGAAGATTGTGTAAAATTAAATGTGCCCCTTTTAGTTGATATTGGTATTGGAGACAATTGGATGGAGACAAAATAAACCTTATGAAATACTTAATTTAAGATGATCAAACTTTTTAATACTTTAAGCAAAAGAGTTGAGGTTTTTAAGCCTATTGATGATGTAGTAAAAATTTATTGTTGTGGAGTAACTGTTTATGATTTATGTCATCTTGGGCATGCCAGAAGTTATATAGCTTGGGATGTATTGAGAAGATTTTTAATTTACAGTGATTTCAAAGTGAAGTATGTTCAAAATTTTACAGATATTGATGACAAGATTTTAAAAAGAGCTAAAGAAGAAAGCAGTTCAATGAAGGAAGTATCTGAAAAAAATATTATTGAATTTCATAAAGATATGGATTCTTTAGGAATAATGCGCCCGGATAGTATGCCAAGAGCAACGAATCATATATGCAATATCTGCTCCTTCATAACAATCCTTGAGGACAAAGGTTATGCATACTCTAGGGATGGAGATGTTTATTATTCTGTTTTTAAAAATAAAAATTATGGAAAGCTAAGTAATCAAAATATACAAGAACAAAATATCAATCAGCAAGGAAGAATGGCTAATGATGAAAATAGTAAAAAACTTAATCCGCAAGATTTTGCACTATGGAAAAAAGCCAAAGATGATGAACCATTTTTTGATTCGCCATGGGGTAAAGGTAGGCCAGGATGGCATATTGAATGTTCGGCGATGGTTAAAGATGAATTAGGAGATACTATTGATATCCATTTAGGTGGTTCTGATTTGATTTTTCCACATCATGAGAATGAAATCGCCCAATCAGAAGCAGCCAATGGCAAAAAGCTAGCGAACTATTGGTTACACAATGGGATGGTAAATGTAAACGGACAAAAGATGAGTAAATCCCTTAAAAATTTTAAAACTATCAGAGAGCTAATTAAGTCAGGTATAAGCCCTATGACTTTGCGATATTTTGTTATGACTGTGAATTATAGAAAACCACTTGATTTTACTGAAGAAGCTCTAAGGAGTGCTTCAGAAGCTTGGAAAAACATTAATGTAGCCCTTTCTTTTATGGACCTTACAAAAGGTGCTTTTAGATCTATTGATAAAAATGAATCTATCGAAGAAGAATATAAAGAGAAAATAAGCTTTGAATTATTTCAAAAAAAGCTTAAATTTTCTGATGCTCTGGGAAATGACCTTAATACAGCAGGTGCTATTGCGATTATTTACGATTTAGCAAAACCATTAAAAAACTTTTTAAACCAACTTCAAAGGGTCGAAGGTTTCAAAATAGACCTAAATGAAAAATTCTTTCTACTTGAGAATTTTAAAACTCTTGAAAATTTGACTGAGGTGCTTGGTCTTAAAAAAGAGGTTTTAGTAAAAGAAAGTAAAATAACAGAAGAAGAAATATCAACGCTTATTAATGAAAGATTGAAAGCAAAAAAGGAAAAGGATTATAAGAAGGCCGATGAAATTAGGAATTTGTTAAAAGAAAAAGGAATTGAACTTATTGATCAATCAAAGGAAATAACAACATGGATAAGGATCTAAATTTTAAGAAAAAAACCAATTTGAAATTTTTGTTTTTTAAAATACACCTTTAAGTGGGAAGATATTAGAAATATCAGAGAAAATTGAAATACATTACTGTGCTCGGTTCTACTGGTTCAATTGGGACTCAAACTCTTGAAATAGCTAGTGAGCAGCCTGATAAGTTTAAAGCCATAGCTCTTTCGGCAGGAAGAAATATTAATTTATTAACCGAACAAGTTAAAAGACATAAACCAGAAGTAGTTGCGATTGAGGATGAAAATCTTATAGAAGATTTAAAAGATAATATTAATAACTTAGATTTGGATAGTGCTCCCTTGGTTTTGAGTGGAAAGGAGGGGATTAACGCTGTTGCAGCATGGGATAAGGCAGATACTGTGGTTACAGGGATAGTAGGATGTGCAGGCTTAATTCCAACAATGTCAGCAATTAATTCGGGGAAAAATATTGCACTTGCTAACAAAGAAACTTTAATTGCGGCAGGGCCAATTGTTATTCCTGCATTAAAGAAAAATAATAGTAGGCTTTTACCTGCTGATTCAGAACACTCTGCTATCTTTCAATGTTTACAAGGATTACCCAATTATGAAAATGCAGATTTTTCAACAGGACAGATAGCTAAAGGTTTAAAAGCCATACATTTAACAGCTTCTGGTGGTGCTTTCAGAGATTGGGCCGTTGAGGATTTAAAGCATGTCACAGTGGAAGATGCAACTTCACATCCTAATTGGGATATGGGGAAAAAAATAACTGTAGATTCTGCAACTCTTATGAATAAAGGATTAGAAGTTATAGAAGCTCATTATTTATTTGGGACCTCTTACGAAAATATCGAAATAGTTATCCACCCTCAAAGTATTATTCATTCAATGATTGAGATGGAAGATTCTTCAGTATTAGCTCAATTAGGTTGGCCAGATATGAAACTACCTATTTTATATGCGATGAGTTGGCCTGAAAGATTTAAAACAAATTGGAAAAGATTAAACCTAAGTGAAATTGGGAAATTAACTTTTAAAGAGCCAGACGAGTTTAAATATCCATGCATGGGACTTGCATATGCCGCAGGAAAATCTTCTGGAACAATGCCTGCAGTCTTAAATGCTGCAAATGAAATGGCTGTTGAACAATTCCTTAAAGAAAAAATTTCTTTTCAAGAAATTCCAACATTTATAAGTAAAGCTTGTGAATCACATATGGAGAATTTGAATTTGAGTCCCGAATTGGAGGATATTCTTGAAGTGGATAATTGGGCCAGACTTTTTGTCAAGCAAGAAATCAAAAAAGGAAAGCAATATATGAGTATTGGGTAAAGACCAATATTAAAAAGATTCAATGAATTATGAAATATTCTTTATAATAGAAATCTAAGAACTTAGAAGAATTAGCAATCAAACTTCTGACAAACTTAGACTTATTTGCTCTTAATTTTAATATCTTTTTAAGACTTAAAAATTAAGGCATTTGATCCCTATCAAGAGATTGAAGAATAGCATTTTCTTCCGGGGATAATTTAATATCAACTTCTGATTGATTTAAATTTTTATCCCTTCTGAAATAAAGAGTTATAAGATTACCAATTTGTCCTTGATAATAATGTTCCCATCCATATCGGCCATAAATATTTAACAGGTCCTGAATTTGCAAAGATAAATTTCTATTAATTTTTTTTATTGAATCTTTAAACTCATTTTCCAAAAATTCTTTACTTACTCCTAATGCTTGCGCATTAGATTCATTTACTTTAGGTGGAGGGGTAGAGTTTATATTTAACCCGATAACTCTGAATTCCAAAATAAATTTGTTAAGTTACTTACGTTCTTATTGTAGAAAAACAGTTAATTAATAAAAAGCAAGGAGTTCTATTTACTATTTGTCATAGAAGTAATAGCTTTATTTTTGTACAATGTTTAATATTCACTAATTTTAAAATGGTAAAGGATTTTAAATATGGCAGACAGTATTCAAAAACACCTCTTACTATGTGCGACACCCACTAAACAGAAATGCTTTAAAGGCAATGAAGGTGAAAAGACATGGCAATGCTTGAAAAAAACTATAAAAAAATTTGAGAATAATCCTGCTTCAAAAAATATTCATATACTTAGATCAAAAGCTGACTGTTTAAGAATATGTAAAAACGGTCCAATTCTACTCGTTTGGCCTGATGGTATTTGGTACGAGAAAGTTTCTCCTGAACGAATTTCAGAAATTTTCTACTCACATATCATTAATGGTAAACCAATAAAAAGGTGGATTTTTAAAATAACACCATTTTCAGATAGTCCTAGATACTCATAAACCAATTCTTTACGGCTTCGTCTGACCAGCAGCCATAAATAGAGTGGAAACCATTATGTCCTCCTTTTTTAGTTATTAAAATAGTAAATTTATCTATAAATTCTTTACTTAAAACCAAAGTGGGCTTATGTGGAACCCAAGGATCATCCTTTGCATGAATAAACAATGTTGAAGGTAGCTTTTTTATTGATTTGTGGATTCTAAATATTGGAGAAGATTTAATATAGTAATCTTCTAAAGAATTAAATCCCCAACTAGGAGCTGTAAACTTTTCATCAAATTCTCTTATAGTTTTTAATCCTATAATTTTTTTTCTTAATTTCTTGTTATTAAGAATTTTGCCTTCATCATTAAATCCATCCCATAACTGATTTTTTAATCGGTGAAGTAACCATTTTTGATAGAAAGAATTTCTAGGTTTTTCAATACAGAGACTACATGATGACAAATCTAAAGGACTACTTACACATGCCAAGCCATCTAAAAGTATTTCTCCATTGTTTTCTTTGTAATCTAAGCAGGCATTTAAAAGAATTGTTCCACCTAAAGATAATCCAACCCCGTATATTGGAAGATTATTTTTTTCTTTAATAAGATCTTTAAACTCTAAATTTATTAATTTTTTAAAATATTTAACTGCTGAAATAACATCACTAGAGCATCTTGCACAATAATTCCCTTTAGCTAAATATCTTGCAGGACCAGCACCTCTTAGATTTAATTTAAGAACTCCAAAACCATTTTTTACTAATTTTCTAGAGATTCTTCTTAAACCAAAACGTTTAGTTGAGCCCCCTAACCCATGCGTAACGATAACAAAACCCTTAAGAGTATTTAATTTATTTGGTAATTCTAAAAATCCTAGAAGATAATCGCATTCAAAATATTCAGACAGAATTTTATTAATTGGAAATAATATTTTTTTATTTTTTTTGGATTTATCAAAATCAATAACAAAGGTATCTCTCAAAGTTTGTAAGTCACCACCTATCCAAGGTAAGACCTCCAGAAATGGCTTATTTTTTAAGTAATCTGAAAAAAGAGAGGATCTAGTATTATTTTTCTCCAACTCCAAGATCCTTTAATTCTCCAATAAGATCATTCAAGACCTTTTTAGCATCTCCAAATACCATCGAGGTATTGGGAAGATCAAACAAATCATTTTTAATTCCAGAGTAACCTGCACTCATACCACGTTTAATTACAAATACAGTTCTTGCTTCTTGAACATCAAGAACTGGCATGCCATATAAAGGTGAGGAACTATCATTTTTTGCCTGAGGATTCACTACATCATTTGCACCTAAAACCAAAACAACATCCGTTGCTGGAAAATCAGGATTTACAACATCCATTTCTTTAAGTTGTTCGTAAGGAACATCTGCTTCTGCTAAAAGTACATTCATATGTCCAGGCATCCTACCCGCGACAGGATGTATCGCATAAACAACTTCAATACCATTTTGCTCTAGTTTTTTTGTCACTTCCCTTAATGTATGTTGGGCCTGAGCCACTGCAAGTCCATAGCCAGGAACAATTATTACCTTGTTGGCAGCCTCTAAAGTCAATGCACATTCTTCAACACTACAAGAAGTTATATTGGTATATTCTCCTGATCCAGAAGAGGTCGCGCTTTGCGCAGATAAGGATCCTCCAAAAAGGACCGAAACCAATGATCTATTCATACCCTTGCACATTACTTGAGTAAGAATTAGACCTGCTGCTCCAACCATTGCACCTGCCACTATCAAAAGCTGACTATCAACAACAAAACCTGCTGCTGCTGCTGCAATTCCTGAGTAGCTATTTAATAAAGATATAACAACTGGCATATCGGCTCCGCCAATTGGCAAAGTAACTCCTATTCCTAATAGAGAAGAAACTACAACTAAAAGCCAAATAGAACTTGTATTACCGTTTATTAGATCGAAGAAAGCTATCAAGGAAGCAACAGCAAAAACAATATTTACAAAATGTCTACCTTTACTCTGAGTCCATCCTGGAGTTGACAACCAACCCTGTAACTTTGCCATAGCCACAATTGAACCAGTGAACGTAATGGCACCTACAAATATAGAAACAGATATAGAAACTTCATTAATAAGTGACTTGAAGAAATCAACATTTTCTAAACTATTTGATATTGGGAAAATAGCTACTCCTAGAGCCACTAAAAGTGATGACATTCCTCCACAACCATTAAACAATGCAACTGTTTCAGGCATAGAAGTCATTGGTACTTTCTTTGCAAGGATTGCTCCAAGCAAACTACCTATTATTGATCCAATTATTATCCAAATCCAAGACTGAATAGTAACTCCAGAAGTCCCCAAATAATAGGATAGTAATCCTATTACTGATAGCGACATTGCAAACGCAGCTAATCGATTGGCATCTCTTGCTGATTTTACTTTTGATAAACCTTTTATTCCCAAAGCCAATAAAAGTACAGCGAGAAGGTCAATAATGAATTTAATGATTACGGGTAGATTCATGCTAAAAATTACTTCTTATTTGATGATTTACGGCTAAACATTGCGAGCATTCGATCAGTTACAAAGAACCCTCCCACAACGTTGAAAAGAGCGAATCCTAGAGAAACAGAACCAATAATTAAAAGGGGTAAGTTACCCTCAGCTTTAACAATTAGAGTCAATGCTGCTAGCATTGTTATTCCTGAAATTGCATTAGCTCCACTCATTAGAGGTGTGTGAAGCGTAGGAGGAACTTTTCCAATTAACTCGAGACCTAATAAACTGCCAAGTAATAGAACCCAAAGAAGACTTATAAAAGACATAATTTTAAAACCTCAATTTTCAAAAACTTTATTTTGAAGAACAACTCCTTCATCGCTTAATAAACATCCAGAAATTAGTTCATCCTCTTTATCTAATTTAATTACACCATCTTTTATAAAAGGTGTAATTAAAGATGTTAAGTTCTTAGCATAAAGTGAACTTGCATCATAAGGAACTGATGAGGGTAATTCGCCCGCTCCTATAAGTTTTACCCCATCCTTGATAATAGTTTTATTTAATTTTGTTCCTTCACAATTACCTCCCTGAGAGACTGCTAAATCAATGACTACTGCACCAGGTCTCATTTTTTCAATCATGAGAGAGTCTATTAAAAGAGGAGCCTTCTTACCTAGGACTTGCGCAGTACATATGGCAACATCAGCTTCAGATAAATATTTAGTTAAAGTAGCCTTCTGTTTTGAAAGGAATTCAGGGGTTACAGCTTTTGCATAACCTCCAGACTCTCCTGGTTTTTCGTCAACTTCAGGAAGTTCTATAAATCTTGCTCCTAGGGACTCTACTTGTTCTTTAACAGCAGGTCTAATATCAGATACAAATACTATTGCACCAAGTCTTTTTGCTGTCGCGACTGCCTGCAATCCTGCAACGCCTCCACCAAGTACCACTACTTTGGCAGGTTGGACTGTGCCTGCTGCAGTCATAAGCATTGGAAAATATCTATCTAGCTCACTTGCAGCTAAAAGTACTGCTTTGTATCCGGCGATATTGGCCTGAGAAGAAAGCACATCACAAGATTGAGCTCTACTAATCCTAGGAAGCAACTCTAGTGATAAAGCTGAAATCTTATTACTATTAATAATCCTGAGAAGATCCTTATTACCGTATGGGTTAAGAAGACCAAGAAGAACAGCGCCTTTCTTTAATTTAGTTAAATTATCCTCTGATGGGGTTTGAACACAAAATATCAAGTCCGCTTCACCCCAAATTTTTTGGTCTAAGTTATTTGTTATTGTTCCGCCGGATTTCTCATATGATAAGTCACTAAATCCTGATAATTTTCCTGCTGAACTTTCAATATAAACATCACACCCAAGACTTTTTAATTTCTTTACCGCTTCTGGTGTAGCTGAAACTCTCCTTTCACCAGAGCTTGTTTCGGAAGGAATAAGTATCTTTGTCAATTTATTTATTTTTTTAACATACTAAATATAAATTGAAGAAAGTCAAAAGTCTTGGATTTTTGTTAAAAATATATTTTCTTTTCTATAAAAAATAGCTATCTAGAATATATAGGTACCAATAATCTAATGAGTTTAAAAGCAATCGAATGTCCTGATGGGGTATGTCATAGTCATCATGGTGGTCATGCTGTCCCCAGACAAGCTATGCAGAAAAATCTAGAAAAGCATGGTAAAGACTGGTGCGAGAAATTAGCAGAGCGAATTTATGAAATGTCAGTTGATACTTATTCACAGACAGTAATGCCCAGTCTTCACTCAGCAGGTTGGCAAAGAAGACATTTAGATTGGGAATTCAAGCTTGCAGAAAATGATTCTGAACCTGATGAGGCTCTAGTTGAAGGAATTATCAATGCCACAGAAAGCTTCTTAAGAAGTAGTGAGGTGCATCGATTATTTATTCAAGAATTAGTCCAGGGTACATTTGAGGAAGCAAATGACAAAAAAATAATTTCTAAAGCAATAAAATCTATCATTGAAGAAGAAATTGTAAGTACGCTAAGAAAAAAGAAAGAAACTCTTTTGAAGAAAATATCTGCAAAATTAGTATCAGAAGAAAAAGTTAGCGAGGAACTTGCAATAAATTCAGCTAAAGAGGGTTTCGAGGAAGTTGAAAGGCTACTTGCAAATCATAGCGAGGCAGTTTAACTCTATTTCTTTATATTTTCTTTATAATCATCGCAAAAATCCGCTCAAATCTAAATTAAAGATTAAATTATTGTTTGGAAGTACAAAGTTGTAACTTATTAGACAATACATCTGTTCTCTGATGTGTTTATCTATAAAGAACTTACAACTTTCAATGGACAATTTCATTAGAAAAAGGATCGATATTGCGACCTTTTGGGCTACCAATAGAATTTCTGTAATGGATACTTTAGAAAAATATGAAGATAGTTATGCAATCGCAGAAGAATTTAGAGAGTGGATACTACATATAGGAGAAAAGAATGAAAATTTAAGAGATTCTGTTTTAAACTTCCCAAAGGAATTAAAAGAATTATTAGACCAAAAAGTAAACGATTAAATAATAAATTCATCGTGTAAAATCCGACCTTCATTATTCGGTCTTATTTATTATTATAAATAATGATACTTGTAAATAAATGGAAAATAACGAGAAGAATTCAAACGTAGAAAATGTTGTAATTATAGGTTCCGGGCCTGCGGGTTATACAGCTGCGATATATGCAGCACGAGCAAATCTGCAACCTTTGCTCGTAACAGGATTTAATTCCGGTGGTATTCCTGGTGGCCAATTAATGACCACAACATTTGTTGAAAATTATCCAGGTTTCCCCGATGGAGTATTAGGTCCTGAATTGATGGACCTAATGAAGGCTCAAGCAGAAAGATGGGGGACAAATCTATATGAAAGTGATATTGTCTCAATTAATACTGATTTACATCCATTCGAATTAAAAACTTTAGAAGGGACTATAAAAGCAAACTCGATTATTATTGCAACTGGAGCAAGTGCAAATAGATTAGGCGTAATAAATGAAGATAAATTCTGGAGTAAGGGAATAAGCGCTTGTGCAATTTGTGATGGAGCAACTCCCCAATTCAGAGATGAAGAATTAGCTGTTATAGGAGGAGGGGACTCTGCATGTGAAGAAGCAGCATACCTAACAAAATATGGAAGCAAAGTGCATTTGATTGTTAGATCAGAGAAATTAAGAGCTAGCGCAGCAATGGTTGATAGAGTAAAAGCTAATCCAAAAATAGAAATCCACTGGAATACAAAAGTAGAGCAAGCTAATGGGTCCGAATGGCTTGAGAAGATAGAAACCATACATTCTCAAGAGGGTAAGGGGGAAATCAATATTAAGGGTCTTTTTTATGCAATAGGACATACTCCTAATACAAAGTTTTTAGGTGGTAAAATTGATTTAGATAATAAAGGATATATTGCTTGCAAATCAGGCCGCCCAGAGACATCAATTGAAGGCATTTTCGCAGCAGGTGACGTTGTTGATTCAGAGTGGAGACAAGGAGTTACTGCTGCAGGAACAGGCTGCATGGCAGCATTAGCTACTGAAAGGTGGCTAGCCGAGAAAAACTTAGCAAAAACTATAGTCAGAGAAACACCCGAACCAGAAAAAAAACTTAATTCCTCAGATTTTAATGAAGATGAAGTTAATGAAGATACCTTCGATTCAAACGCTGAATGGCAAAAAGGCAGTTATGCATTAAGGAAACTTTATCACGAGAGCAAAAAACCTCTCTTAGTTATTTTTAGTTCCCCAAGCTGCGGCCCATGTCATGTTTTGAAACCTCAATTAAAGAGGGTAATTAGTGAACTAGATGGTGCAGTGCTCGGCGTTGAAATAGATATTGATAAAGATCAAGATATTGCAAAACAGGCTGGTATTAACGGTACACCAACAATTCAACTTTTTAAAGAAAAGTTATTAAAAAAGCAATGGCAAGGTGTTAAACAAAGAAGTGAGTTTAAAGAAGCGATAAAAAATATTATCTAAAACAACTTTTTACTTATTATTCCTCTTCGGATTATTTTTATTAGTTGTAGGTCTAGCACCCCCTGCATTTCTTTCTCTATAAGTTATCCTCCCTCTGGAAAGATCATAAGGACTTATCTCAACTAACACTTTGTCTCCAGCCAATAATTTAATTCTAAATTTAGTCAATTTACCCGCAGCTCTACATAAACATTGATGTCCTTCAGGTTGCTCTAAGGTAACCAAATAAAATCCATTTCCCTGCTCTTTTTCTATTACACCTGAAGTTTCAATCATTAATTAAGTTTTTACTAAATCAATAATATCAGAAAAAGATTGGCCAAAATTGATTTAAGAAAAATTACATGCTTATAAAAAATGAATTTACTTTAAATTGAAAATTTAATTTCATTAATTATTTGAAGTTGACCATAGTAAAAATTAGCTTTCGCAATTTTTTCTGAATCTTTTAATTGATCAAAAAAAACAAACCCCAAGCTTTCCCATAATGAAGAACCGCAGACATTATTCAATTCATTTTTTGCTTCTTTTGCAAAATTATCTAGTTTTCGTTCAAGACTTTTAGATTTGGAAACAGACATAAGCACTAATATATATATAGTACAAATATACTATACAAATCCAAAAATTGCAATTTTAAAAAGGTAACCTCTTTTTTTCTTCAATGTTTAGATCTGCTTCCATTTCCTTTAATCTTTTTAGTATTTGTTGGTAGTACTCTTTAATATAACTCTCTAATGATGTCATATCCTCTTTTTTAAGTTCTAACATTTCGTAGGTTTTGCTCATATCAGCATCTAGTGATTCTCCACTACTGGTTACTTCCGCAAAAGCCAATCTTTCAGCAACGTTCAAAGAATCCTGGAAAAACGAAACTACTTTTTGTGTGATATTTATAAGGAAGGGGGAAACTCTAAAAATTTTTGCCTTTTTTTCGCTAAATTTTTCACATAGTGATATAACCTCGTTTGAGTCCCAAGCAGTTGGGCCAACTAATGGCAATGAAGTTCTATGAGTTTTTGGATTATTCACTGCTGCGACAATAACTTTTGCCATATCTTGAGTATTCATATAAGCAATTTTTGTTGGGGTCCCACTCATCCATACTGCTTGACTATCCAAAATTGGGATTGCAAATTGACCTATAACCCCTTGCATGAAGGCTGCACATTTGAAGATTGTATAATCAAGTTCAGATTTCTCAAGAAGTTTTTCGGTGCAAAACTTAATATCCATTAATGGAACATTCCTAAATTTCTCTGTTAATAGTATTGAAAGGAATATTACCCTTTTTACTTTTAAAGATTCACAAGCATTGAATAAATTAAGTTTTCCATCCCAATCTATTTCATAAATACTTTTAGGATCATCAGGTCTACTAGTTGCCGCATCAATAACAGCTTCAATATCTTGCAATGCATATTCAATATCTGAAGGATTTAATATATTCCCTTTTGTAAGCTCACAACCCCACTCTTGTAGAAAAGAAGCTTTTCTTGGGTTTCTAACAAAGCATCTTACTTCATGTCCCTCCTCTATAGCTTGCTTTGCTATTTGCCTTCCAAGAGTCCCTGTTGCTCCTACTAAAAGAATCTTCATACTTAAGATTTACTTAACCTGTAGACCATAACTCAATTTGTTATGTATTCGTGAGAATCAATCTCCCTGAAACTTTAATAGTAATGCACCACCAATTAATCCTATTGGTATAAGTATCCAAAAAACTGCTGCAATACTAAAAATTTCTTTAGCCATAGTAAAATTAAATGATTAATATAATTTACATTCAATATACATTTATTTGTTAAAAAAGTAGATAATGCAAATAACTTGAAAATTTTGACTATATGAATATCAATTTTAAAGAAGAAAATATTAACTACCCTAATTACTGGAATTGGAATGGTTTTAAGATTTGTTGGAGTGTTACTGGAGAACAAAATAAAATTCCAATTATCTTTCTCCACGGATTTGGTGCTAGTCGAAAACATTGGAGAAACAATTTAGAGTATTTTGCTAAAAGGGATTGTGCATCTTATTCTTTAGATTTAATAGGATTTGGCGATTCAGATCAACCTGGGATAAGACAAATTGGAAAATTAAATAATGAGATTTGGTGCAATCAAGTGAAAGACTTTATTAAACAGGTTATAAGACCAAAGAATTCTGGGAAAGTAATTCTCATTGGCAATTCTCTTGGATCATTAGTGGCTTTAACATGTGCTGTTTTATTAGAGGACCAGATTGCAACAGTTATTGCATCTCCTCTACCAGATCAAATTCAGAAAAACGAAAAGAAAGAAAGAAAGAAACCATTATTTAAAAAATTTAAAGATAGATTCATAACAATATTTTTTATTTTTTTTCCTTTAGAGATTATTTTATTTTTAATTACAAAATTAGGGGTTATTAGGCTTGGTCTAAATTCTGCCTATTTCAAAAAAGATAATATTGATCCAGAATTAATAGATTTAGTAACAAAACCAGTTTTAAGGAGTACTGCAGCCAGGTCATTAAGAGCAATGTGTATTGGAATGTCTTCAAGAGACGAAAAATTTCAAGTCTCTTACCTTTTAAGAAAACTAAATGCCTCAAAAAAAGTCCCTTTATTATTAATTTGGGGAGATAAAGATAATTTCATACCTTTGTTTCTTGGTAAAAAGATTGCAAATTTCTACAGATGGGTAAAATTAAAAATAGTATCCAATTCAGGGCATTGCATACATGATGAAGATCCTTCAGTATTCAATAGTATCTCTTATGAATGGATTAGAGATTTAAAAACCTTTTAAAATATGAAACATACACTATCAGTTCTTGTAGAAGACGAATCTGGAGCTTTGAGTAGGATTTCGGGTCTCTTTGCTAGAAGAGGATTCAACATAGATAGCCTAGCAGTAGGTCCTGCAGAATCCAAAGGAATTTCAAGGTTGACAATGGTTGTAGAGGGTGACGATGAAACTCTTCAACAAATGACTAAGCAACTTAATAAGTTATTTAATGTTCTTGGAGTTGTAGATTTTACTAATCTCGCAGCTGTGGAGAGGGAATTGATGTTACTAAAAGTTTCATCGAAAGAAGATACTAGAAGTAATATTTTAGATATAGTTCAAATATTCCGTGCGAAAGTTGTTGACGTTTCAGATATAGCCTTAACCCTCGAAGTAGTTGGAGACCCTGGGAAGTTAGTTGCTCTAGAGAAATTATTAGAACCTTACGGCATTCTTGAAATAGCAAGGACTGGCAAGGTAGCTTTAAAACGCTCTTCAGGAGTTAATACCGAAATGTTGAAAATAAATAAATATTCTCTTGAAATTTAATTAGATATCTTGACTTCCTTGATATAGTCATCTTTCATGATTTTTTCAAGTACGTCTAATCCCTTTATAATTTTTCCAAAAATTGAATATCTTCCATCTAGTTCAGGAATCTTATTAGTTACAAAAAAAAACTCAGTAGATGAAGATTTATTCTTACCGCTCTTAACCATAGCGATTGAACCCTTATCAAAAGTATTAACTAAATTTTCAGTCTCATAAGGATTTTTTATTTGATAATTATATCTTGGATTAATTTCTTCTTTGAATTTTATTTCTAAAGGTATTGAGGCACTTGTCTTGTTTAGGGTTTGATTTTGTACAATATAATATCCATTTTCTGGATTAACTCCTCCGTGTATAAATTTTATTTGGGGATAATTAAGTATTTTATAAAATTTTTTATTTTTATAAATATTATTATTAATATTTTCTAGGAAATTTGATACTGTAACCGGGTTATCTTTACCTAATAACTTAACTTCGAAATCACCTTTTGAGGTTTTAAAACGGGCTATTTTATTACCTTTAGTACAACTTAATTTAAGTTTTTGGCAGTAATAATTTGAATCAATCTTATTTTTAAAACTACAAGCTGGGACCAAAAACAAAATCTGGATGAAAAATAATGTACTAAACAGATATTTTTTTATTTTAAACCCTCCAAATTAACATTCAAAAATTTAGCCAGCCGCGCTCCTTCTTCTTCAACCTGGAGAAGTGGTTTAAGTTCACCTGCTCCGCTTAGAGGGAGTGGTTTTTTTCTACCTTTTAGGACTAGTGCGATTCTTCTTCTAGGATTAAATCCCTCACTTATATCTAGCTTAACCGATTTAATTTCATCAAAATTCAATTTAACTTCAATATCTTTAAACAATCCTTTTCTTTTGATTTCAACAGATTTTGATGATTTATCAAAAGAATTACTTCCCGAACCGAAATTAATGTAGACCAAATACCATAAATAAAAATTTAATAAATTGGCTATTATTCCATATGCTCCCATTATTATTCCTTGAGGTATGAATAATAAAGTTGAAGGATTGCCCAAAGGTAATAGGTCCCTGCCTGTGTAGCTTGATAAAGAGGCCAAAAGAAACCCAATACCGCCAATCGTTAACATTCCACCAATAATATAATTGGAAATTTTTCTTGATCCTCCAATTTTTTGTTCGATTTTATCGAATGACGTAAGGTCTGAATTCATTTTTATCTTTTTTTTTGAGCCTAATTTAGATAATTTAACAAAGTAAGGGAGTATTCTTACCTATTTTTTAATAAAAAAGTCAGGAAAGCTTTACAAGGCATTTCAGATATACAAATATTTCCCCACATTACTCTCAATCTTTGTTACAGTCACTGCGTATCCCGAAGCTAAAAACGATTTCTCATGACGATCGCAGTTGGTAGCGCCCCACAAAGAGGATGGTTTGACATCCTTGATGATTGGTTGAAGCGCGACCGCTTTGTATTTATTGGTTGGTCCGGACTACTTCTACTTCCTTGTGCATATCTTGCAATTGGTGGTTGGTTCGTCGGAACAACATTTGTTACCTCTTGGTACACACACGGAGTTGCAAGCTCATACCTTGAAGGTTGTAACTTTTTAACAGCAGCTGTAAGTACCCCTGGTGATGCCATGGGACACAGTCTACTATTTTTATGGGGTCCTGAAGCCCAAGGTAGTTTCGTAAGATGGCTACAACTTGGTGGCCTTTGGAATTTCGTTGCATTACATGGAGTATTTGGCCTAATTGGCTTTATGCTTCGTCAGTTTGAAATTGCTGGCCTTGTTGGAATTAGACCATACAATGCTTTAGCTTTCTCAGCTGTAATTGCAGTATTTACAAGTATTTTCCTTATTTACCCTCTAGGACAGCACAGTTGGTTCTTCGCACCTTCATTTGGTGTTGCAGCAATCTTCCGTTATATCTTGTTTATCCAAGGTTTTCACAATATCACTTTAAATCCCTTCCACATGATGGGTGTAGCTGGAATTCTTGGTGGTGCTCTACTTTGCGCTATTCACGGAGCTACAGTACAAAATACATTGTATGAAGATACAAGCATTTACACAGATGGAAAGGTTCAAAGTTCAACATTTAGAGCTTTTGACCCAACACAGGAAGAAGAAACCTATTCAATGATTACAGCGAATAGATTCTGGAGTCAAATCTTCGGTATTGCTTTCTCTAACAAGCGTTTCTTACACTTCTTAATGCTATTTGTACCTGTTATGGGTATGTGGACATCTTCAATTGGTATTGTCGGTTTAGCACTAAATTTAAGAGCTTATGATTTTGTAAGCCAAGAGATCCGTGCAGCAGAAGATCCTGAATTTGAAACTTTCTATACAAAAAATATACTTTTGAACGAAGGTATGCGAGCATGGATGTCTTCTGTGGATCAACCACACGAAAACTTTGTATTCCCTGAGGAGGTTCTTCCACGTGGAAACGCCCTTTAATAATTTATTAAGAGCTCCAAACCAAAGTATTGAGGAAACTGGCTATGCCTGGTATGTAGGTAACGCTAGATTAATCAATTTATCTGGACGTTTATTAGGAGCTCACATTGCTCACTCTGGACTTATAGTCTTTTGGGCGGGAGCGATGATGCTCTTTGAGGTTAATCATTTCACTTTTGATAAACCGATGTGGGAGCAAGGTCTAATCTGTATGCCTCACGTTGCGATGTTTGGCTACGGGATTGGTCCTGGTGGTGAAGTTACTGATATCATGCCTTTCTTCCAAGCGGGCGTGGTTCACTTAATAGCTTCTGCAGTTCTTGGTTTTGGTGGTATCTACCATTCATTAGCTGGTCCAGAAAAACTTGAAGAAGATTTCCCATTTTTCTCTACTGATTGGAGAGATAAGAATCAAATGACTAATATCCTTGGATATCATTTGATTGTTTTAGGTGTAGGTGCGTTAGCATGGTCAGTAAACTGGTGTTTTATTGGTGGTGCATACGACACATGGGCGCCTGGTGGTGGAGAAGTCAGACTTGTTAATCCAACTTTAGACCCAAGAGTTATTCTTGGTTATCTATTTAGATCTCCATGGGGAGGTGCTGGTTCAATAATCGGTGTCAACTCAATTGAAGATATTGTTGGAGGACACGTCTATGTGGGAATAACTGCAATTATTGGAGGAATATTTCACATCTTTACCAAACCATTTGGATGGGCTAGAAGAGCATTTATTTGGAATGGTGAAGGGCTTTTAAGTTATGCCCTTGGTGGAATTTGTGTAGCAAGTTTTATTGCATCAACATTCATCTGGTTTAACAATACTGCTTACCCATCAGAATTCTATGGCCCAACAAATGCTGAAGCTTCGCAGGCTCAAAGCTTTACTTTCTTAGTGAGAGATCAAAGAATTGGAGCTAACGTAGGTTCAACAATGGGGCCAACAGGTCTAGGTAAGTATCTCATGAGATCTCCTACAGGTGAAATTATATTTGGTGGTGAAACAATGAGATTTTGGGATTTCAGAGGACCATGGTTAGAGCCTCTAAGAGGACCTAATGGATTAAGCCTCGAGAAAATCCAAAATGATATTCAGCCTTGGCAGGTTAGAAGAGCTGCTGAGTATATGACTCATGCTCCTAACGCTTCTATCAACTCTGTTGGTGGAATCATTACAGAGCCTAATGCTGTTAACTTCGTTAATTTAAGACAATGGTTAGCTGCGGCTCAATTCTTCCTAGGATGGTTTACATTCATCGGTCACCTTTGGCATGCTGGACGTGCTAGAGCAGCCGCTGCTGGTTTCGAAAAAGGAATCGACAGAAAGAGTGAACCAGCTCTAGAAATGCCAGATTTAGATTAATTTCTATTTCTCAAAAAAAACACCCTATCTTTTGATAGGGTTTTTTTTTGGTTATTATTTTTATTAATTATCTATATAAATTCTTTCTTAGCCATGGCAAACTCAACCCCATAACATTACTGAAGCAACCCTCTATTTTTTCTATATATTTACCGCCTATTCCTTCCAAAGCAAATCCACCTGCGCAGTATAAAGGTTCGTTTGTATCAACATAACTTTTAATTTCCCAATCTTCCAACTTAGAAAAATAAACTCTTGAACTTACTGTTTTTTTTATTATTTCAGTGATTTTAAAAATTTTGGAAGTTGAATCAAAATTCCCAATTATTAGAGTATGACCAGTATGTAAAAATCCAAATTCTCCAGACATTTTTTTCCATCTAATAAATGCCTCCTCTTTATTAGATGGTTTACCATAAGCTTCTCCTTTAAATTCAAAAATTGAGTCGCACCCAAGTATTTCCAATGGACCATAATTAAATTCTTTAGGAAATAATGTTGTAGGAATATTTTCAGATAAACTATTAGCCTTTTGAAAAGATAATTCCAAAGCTAAATTAAATATATTCTCTTCTTGAATAGTAGTTTCATCAAAGTCACTTGATATTTGGATAAATTGAATTTGACAATTTTCTAGTAATTTCTTTCGAGATTGAGAAGCAGAGGCTAGAATTAACACAAATTTTTTACCAAATTATAATTCAATTTACTGATTAATAAATTTTAAAATTAGTATAAATTACGAATGGAGCTAGAAGCGAAATTACATTCAATAAAGAAACCAATAATGGTCTTAGGTACTTCCAGTGGAGCAGGGAAATCGTTAACTGTTACTGCTATTTGCAGGATTCTTAAAAATTTAGGAGAAGAACCAATACCTTTTAAAGGACAAAACATGAGTAACAACGCTTGGGTTGATTGGGAAGGTGGAGAAATGGCATATTCACAAGCACTTCAAGCCTTCGCATGTGGTATTAATCCTTCTTCAGAGATGAATCCCGTTTTATTAAAACCTCAAGGGAATTCAATAAGTGAGGTGATTCACCTTGGCAAAAGTATGGGGGTTACAACTGCAAAAAGTTACTACAAAGATTGGTTTATTCCAGGATGGGAAGTAATTAAAAAAAGTTTAAACCTTATTTATAAAGAAAATCCAAATTGTCGTTTAATTATCGAAGGAGCTGGCAGCCCAGTAGAAATGAACTTAATTCATAGAGACCTTACTAATTTAAGAATTGCAAAGTATTTAAAAGCCAACTGCATTTTAGTTACTGATATTGAAAGGGGTGGCGTATTTGCACAAATAATCGGAACTCTCGAATTAATGAAACCTGAAGAAAAGAAACTTATTAAGGGAATTATTATAAATAGATTTAGAGGAGACCTTTCATTATTTAAAGAAGGGAAAAATTGGATAGAGAATAAAACTCAAATTCCTGTAATTGGTATTATTCCATGGTTAAATGATTCATTTCCTCCAGAAGATTCTTTAGACTTATTAGAAAAAAAATCTCGTTTTAAAAATCCTGAGATTAAAGTTGGAATCATAAAATTACCATCTATAAGTAACTTCTCAGATTTTGATCCATTAGAAAATGAGGAATCAATATTAATTGAATGGATTAAAGAATCGCAAAACTTGATCGAGTATGACTTTATTATTCTTCCCGGAAGTAAACAAACTATTAAAGATCAAATATTTCTTGAAGAGTCTGGTTTATCTGAAGACATAAGGGAATATTCAAATAACAAGGGAAATATTATTGGGATTTGTGGCGGTTTACAAATGTTAGGGACAACACTTGAGGATCCATATTTTAAAGAGGGTTCCAAAAATTATTCTGAACAAAAAATTAATGGGATTGGATTACTACCATTAAAAACGACTTTCTCTGAAAAAAAATTAACGCGTCAAATAAACTCTGAATCTGTATGGCCATGTAAATCAAAAATTAATGGGTTTGAAATTCATAATGGTCAAACTGAATTAGAAGGCATAAAAAGCGCACTAAAGATTAAAACTATTTTTAAAGACATCGATCTAGGTTGGTACAAAGAGAATAATGAGGGTGGGACTATTGCAGGAACATATATTCATGGGATCTTTGAAAATGATAGATGGAGAGATCAATATATTAATTTAATAAGGAAGAGAAAAAACTTACCAATATTAAATAAAAAATCTATATCTTATAAAAAGAAAAGAGAATCCATTATCAATAATCTTGCGAATGAATTCGATAAACATCTAAATCTCACATCATTCTTTTAATTGAACGAAACAAACATTAAAATTTTATGGCCAAACAATATTGAAACATTTGTTTCAGAGGGAGATGATTGGTTCTCTAGTGCAGAAAAAGCAGGTTTAGAAATTCCAACTGGTTGTCTTACAGGAAGTTGTGGAGCCTGTGAAATAGATGTAAATGGTGAAACAGTAAGAGCTTGTATCAGTGATATTAAAAATAATAAAAAAAATATATTAAAGGTTTCTTTGACTACAGATCCCTACTGGGAAAACTAAATCTTCTTTTATTAATCAGATATTAAATTTAAATTTCAATAAAGTCGAAATTTACTAATAGCTATTAATCTAGAAATTTTTAAAATTTATACTATTTGAACTGGAATAATTTGAAATGATATGAAAATTCAATAACAGTAGTAAATTAGGCATAAAAAAAGACCCCTTAATTACGGGGATCTTTTTTAGTTTTACTGAATAAAGTGTTTCCTTGTTTCCACTTATTCAATAAAACAACTCCTCTACTTCTATAAGGTAGGGAAATTATTTCTTTCACGTGGAAAGGGAGAATACAATATTACCTAAATGTCACATATACCAGTTTATTGATTTAAGTAATTTTGACAAAAACCCCACTATAAAATGTGTTATGCAAGTTGAAAGTAGATATTACTTCGCGCTTAAAGATTTAATCAATTAAAAATGACTTTATAATTTTTGCCTACTTAAAAATGAATAGACTTATAAAAACGGAGAGGGTGGGATTCGAACCCACGAATAGTTTCCTATTAAACGATTTCGAGTCGTTCGCTTTCGACCTCTCAGCCACCTCTCCTTACTTATATATATATTATATTTCTGATTCTATCTTAGGTTTTTATTCGGCTTTAATCCCAGCCTGCATCTTTCATCAATTTTATTGCAAGAGAATTATTAACACCAAGATCTTCTACTGTAACTTTATCAGGAGTAAATGATCCAAAGTCTTTAACAATAGGATTTTGATTGACCTCCTTCAATGGATGTTCAAAAGTAGGAGCTGCTAGCCCCTCACTTCCACTAGGAGAGGCTAAATATTCAAGTAGCTTTATAGCTGCAGTTTTGTTTGTTGCGTATCTTGCTACACCACCAGCACTAATATTTACATGCGCAGGATTAGGAGTGAGGACTGTTGTTTTTTTTGCATATAACGCATCTCTTCTTCCATTTACGCCAGCTAGCATTCTTGCAACATAGTAATGGTTTACAATTCCTACTCCACACTTTTTCTTAGAAACTGCTCTTACGATAGAAATATCCCCTGGGAAAAAAGGTTTTGATACATTTGAAATCATCCCATAAAGCCAATTTTTAGTTGCTTCTTCACCCTTATTAATTATTTGATTCGCTACCAAAGACTGATTATATGGACTTTTTCTATTCCTCAAACATACTTTTCCTTTTAAAGAGGGGTCCGCTAAATCAGTGTAATCATTAATTTTGCTTACATCTACCACCTTTGGATTTGCTACCATAACTCTTACTCTTCTTGTTAATGCGTACCATTCCTTATCAGGATCTTTTAATCCAACGGGAACATCATTTTCTAGATTATTAGAATCAATCTTTTGTAGCAAGCCTAATTTTGCAGCATTAGTAATTCTAGCAGCATCAACAAGCAAAATTAGATCGGCTTGAGAATTTTTTCCCTCTCTTTTTAGCCTTTCGATTAAGGAGATACCAGCAGCTTCAATTAGTCGAACTTTTATCCCAGTTTCTTCTGCAAATTTTTTATATACACTTCTATCTGTGTTGTAATGTCTGCCTGAAAAAACTTTTACTTCTTTTTCTGTTGAATTAGCAGGTATATTAACGTTCAATAAAAATGTACATGCCAATACCGAATAAATTACTTTTTTAAGTTTTTGCACTTTTTAAAAATAGTATCTATGGTTACTTTATACCTATAAAAACAGTTCAAACTTTAAAAGCGAACTTCTATACATTAAGATGTATCATTTTTTATATTTCATATGAATTATTTAATCCATCAGTTATTAAACACTGAAGAAATAAATTTAATAAAAAAAGAATTAGAGAAATATCCCCAAGATTGGGAAGATGGAAAAAAAACAGCCGGCAGTCACGCTTCAATGGTAAAAAATAATTTGCAGCTAAATAGAAATTCAGAGGCATCAAAAAAAAATTCTCAATTAGTAAATAAAAAAATCCTCTCTAACCAATTAATAAAAAGTTTTTCTTTACCTAAAAAAATCCATGGAATAATGTTTACAA
Source organism: Prochlorococcus sp. AG-402-C22 (assembly GCA_003279535.1). Classification (GTDB taxonomy): domain Bacteria; phylum Cyanobacteriota; class Cyanobacteriia; order PCC-6307; family Cyanobiaceae; genus Prochlorococcus_A. Next base: position 10,718 of record QCHO01000010.1, on the reverse strand, counting down.
AATCATCAGAAAATATGCATTATGGAAGACATATTGATAATCCATACATGTCTTCAGGGAGATCAGATTTATCTTTTACTCTTTCATTAACGAATAAAAATTTATACAAAGGTGGAGAATTAATTATTGAAACAATGAATTCAGAAGAGAAATTTAAGTTAAATGCAGGAGAGATTATTATTTATCCAAGTTCTTATTTACATGCAGTAAATGAAATAACTGATGGTGAAAGATTAGTTTGTGTAGGCTGGATAGAAAGTTATGTTAAATCGACTGAGGAAAGGGAATATTTATTTGATCTTGATGCAGGAGCAAGAGGAATCTTAGCAAAATATGGGAGATCAGATGAGGTTGATTTAATTTTCAAATCCTATTCAAATTTGTTAAGAATCCTAGGTAATTAATAGATCATTTTATACATCAAAAAGAAAAAGTTATTAGAAATATTTAGAATGATTACTATATTTATAAGTAAAAAATGCCAAGAAAAAGTTCAATTGCAGTATTCATAGCCGCGACTAGTGCGCTAGCAATTTCATCACCTGTAAATGCAGGAGGACAAGATTTAGGTGGACTTAAGGAATGGAATACTGATATGTCAATTGATGCAGATTTTGTCCTTGATGAAGACGCTCAAAAAATTGCTGACGAAGCAAAAAATTCTAATTTGTGCGTTCCAATAGGTGAAGGAGAAAATTGTTGGTAAAAAAAAAGCCCCATTAAAATGAGGCTTTATTATTAAAAAAAAGATACCCCTCTTTTAGAGGGGTTTTCTTTTATTTAGAACTTAAATACTGTTGTAAGCATTGCTCCAAAGATATCCTGATCAGTTGAGGACTCAACATCAGTTCCTCCCCATACAGCAGGAGTAATAGTAATTGAATCGTTAGGCTTGAATGAATAGTATGCTTCCCAAAGGAAAGGTTCAACTTCACTCAAAGTTCCAGAAGAAACTTGTGTTGCCTTAACAGGTTGTCCTAAAGCTATTCCTATTCTATCGTCAGCTTGGATCATATCCTGCCAACCTAGTCCAACAAAATATCCAGAGCCTTCTGATACATTTAGAGGATGATTATCAAAACTAATTGAATCATAACCAACTGATATTTCAGGCATAGCAGTACCTGAGTCTTCAGGTCTCCAGTAAGCTCTTAATGCATATGCATCTGCATTAGCAGCTGAACCCAATTTGGTAGAAGAACCAACATTACCATGAATAAGTTCTGTTGAATAATACTCATGGGCATCCCATCCAGCATGTTGCTTAGAGTAAGTTAAAGAAGCATGATACTGTGGCTTTGTAAAAGCAATCATAGTATCAATTTTACTCTTATCACCATCAGTTAAGATTCCAGAAGATGATAAACTACCTTTACCAACGTAATTTGTGCTCATTGCAAAGCCACTATCACCGAATTCATACTTAAGTCCAGCACCACCATCAGTACTAGCACCGAACACTGCACCATTGCCGCCTAGTTTAAATGCTTTTAAGACACCTGGCTTATAAATGGAAGGAGTTGCCGCCATCATATAATAGTTTTCTATAGCAGGGCCAACCCAAACAGTTGCATTATCTCCAAGTGGGAATGTGTACCAGATTTTATCAAGTTTTAAGTCGTTGCCGGTATTCTTTGCTTCAATATGGTAATTACCTGGTTTTTTAGTAAAGTTAGAACCCCAATCACCAGCGGATAATCTTACATAAAGATTGTCATCACCAGTAAAACTTGTATTCAAGTTCATCTTGTATACATAAGCAAAAGAAAGAGCTTCTGAACCGCCTATTGTATCTCCACCATCAACGCCACCTACTGCGAAGACAGCTTTTCCATCCATAGTTGTAGTAGATGAAAAAGATCCAGCTTCAAAATTATTTTGTATGGGTTCTATACCATCAGCTTTCTCATTAGCATTTGCTAATTCATTGGAAAAAGTTTTGCTATCGAACTGTTTTTTTGAAGATTTGCTGCTACGTGAATAGCTATTCATTTCTTCAATATTAACGTCAGATGCTTGTGCAACTAATGGAGTGATTAAACTCAAAGAAGCACCTGCAACCAACATTTGTTGGAAGAGTTTCATTTTACCTCACACGAAAAATGCCCATAAAAATGGGTAATTTAATTGTATCGAAGGTAACTTTTTAAGGTAGGTATTTTAGATTCACTTTCATGTAACAAATTATACCTTATCTCCTTAAAAGCTCATCCAAAAGTTTTTTATTTTTTAAATAAGGGAAAATTCAAGGAATTTCTCTCTTCTATCCAAGAAGATGCGACTTCTCTAGCTAACTTTCTAATTTTTTCTATATATTGAGCACGATCTGTTACTGATATTACACCTCTAGCATCAAGCAAATTAAAGGTGTGACTACATTTTAAAACATAATCAAGAGCAGGATAAGTTAGTTTCTTTTCAATTAATAAATTCGCTTCATCTTGATAGATTTCAAATAATTTTCTGAGATTTTCGGGATTTGATTCAGAAAAATTATATGAGCATTGCCCTTTCTCAAATTGGAGCCAGATATCGTTATATTTCAGATTTTGATTCCAGTTTAAATCCCAAATACTTTCCTTATCTTGCAAGAACATTGCAATTCTCTCTAAGCCATATGTAATTTCAATTGGTATTGGTTGACAATCTACTCCGCCACATTGTTGAAAATATGTAAATTGAGTAACTTCCATACCGTCCAACCAAACTTCCCAGCCTACTCCCCATGCTCCAAGAGTTGGCGACTCCCAATTATCTTCAACAAATCTAATATCGTGATCTTTAGGATTTATTCCAAGAGATTCTAGAGATTTCAAATATTTTTCTTGTATCCCATCAGGAGAAGGCTTAATTATTACCTGATATTGAAAATAATGTTGAGCACGGTTTGGATTTTCACCAAATCTTCCATCTGTGGGTCTTCTACATGGCTCGGCATATGCAACGGACCAAGGTTCCGGTCCAATAGCCCTCAAGAAAGTATGAGGATTCATTGTGCCAGCACCCTTTTCCGTATCGTAAGGCTGCATAATCAAACAACCTTCATCAGACCAGAAATAATTGAGATTTTGGATTATATCCTGAAAAAACATCAAATTTTAAAAAAGTAGAGAATTTAGATCAATGCCAATAAATATAATAACAAAGCTTAAAAACAAAAAAGTTTTCAACTCTGAGTTCTGAAGATTATTATTTGGTAAAAATTTTATAAAATTAAACTCTTTATTAAGACATAACTGAGGAATTAATTATGAAAAAAAATCTAATGGCAATGGTCCAAAAGTATTTGACTCTGAAGCATTTTCATCATACTGACATGTTATTAAAATTCCTTCTCCAAGACCACTTTCAGATCTAATAAAAACATTACTAGTTTTTTGATTAGCTTTTAAAAAAACACTTCCATTAGCAGAAAGAGAATTTAAATTACCAAACTTGATTGAAGAGTATTTTTTTGAAATTGATTGCAATGCTTCAATAGCCTTAATATCACTAGGTGCCATTATTCCAATTGTCATCCAATCTGCCTTAGATATATTTGCTTCTAATTCTCCAAAAAGTTTTTTTACTTGACTATTGTTTAATTTAGGAGCAACTCTGAAACTGTTTAAATCAACTAACTTATTTATTTCCATTAAATTTATATTTAAAAATAGTTCTTATCCAAAGGTTCTTCCATTCCAAGCCCACATTGAAGCAGGCACATCCTCAAAAGAAATATAAATTTTATCTATTGGAATTCCCATTTTCTCATATACAAAATTAGATATTTGCTTTGCCATTTCAGATGGATTTAAAGAGCCTATTGACTTAATCTCTAGAAAACAACAAGGGGTTTCATCTTCAAAATACATTTGGGAATTATCTTCTAATTTAGCCATAACAAATCTTTTCGATTTATTAGTTAGTGATGAAACTAGTATTGAAATTTCTTCAAGTAATTTCTTCTTATCATCTACTTTGACTGAAGTAGAAACATTAATATAAGGCATATTTATGCAGCTAAATAATCATTTTGGGAATCACCTTCTAAATGAACAGTTTTAGATTTTTGGACTTTTTTTGATGACAAATATGTCATATCATATGAGCTTATTCCGTTTTTATAGGGATTGAAAAGGGCATTTTTAGATCTACTTTTTTTGCTCCTTTTGAATTCAATCATTTTTAATTAAATTATTAACCAATAATTTAACTTTTTTTGAATATATGTCTAGGTTTTTTAAAAAATTTTAATTAATTAGATATAAAAACCTATCTAAATCACACTATAAATTTCTATTTACTAAATTTAAGTTAAATCCGATAATAATTGTTTTGGAAGTTTTAAATAATTATCAAAGAAAAAAACTTGATGAAACTAATGATGAAGAATTTTATTCTGACCCAAAATTTGTTTATCATCTAGATGCAAATTTCAGACATAATTTATCGAATGTTTATAAAAATGAAATTACAGATTATTCAACTGTCCTTGATTTAATGTCCAGTTGGGACAGTTATTTACCTTTAGAAAAAAAATACAAAAAGGTTATTGGTCATGGATTAAACAAACAAGAACTTGAAAAAAACAAAATTTTTGATTCTTTTTGGATACAAAATTTCAATTTAAATCAAGAAATTCCTCTTCATAGCGGAAGTGTTGATTATTGTTTAATGGTGGCTGCTTGGCAATATTTACAATATCCAGAGAATTTAACTAAAGAAATCTCACGGATTTTGAATGATCAGGGCAAATTTATAATTGCTTTTTCAAATAGAGCTTTTTGGCATAAGGCTCCAAATATATGGACCACTTCTACTGAGGAAGAGAGAATCAAGTATGTAAGAAAAGTATTAATCACAAACGGATTTGATGAACCAAATATTATTAAAAAATTTAATCAACCGGTCCTTAATATCTTTAATTTTTTAAATAAAGATCCTTTTTATTGTTTGATTGCAACTAAAGAGTAGATAAATCCCATATCAAATTAGGCTGATTGATAATTAATGGAATAAATTATAGTCCATAGCCATACTTTCAAATTTTTACTAATATTGGATAGTTAAAATTAATAATTATGGGTTCTAAAAGAGAAAAATATCCTGAAAAATGCCCTTGGGACCTCGGCCCTAATCAACATTTAGCCAAAGAAGAAAATTGGACTTTAAGATTAGGAGAAGCAAACGTATGCTTTAGTAAAAACAAATTGGATAATAATTATTTTCATGTAATAAGTAATGAAAATGAAGAACAAATTTTAGCCTTTAGAGCAAGACTTCTTTATCAAAAACTACTTGATAAAGGATTTAGATTGGTTGAATAAAGTAATCTAATTCAATAAACTTAGTTCTTCAAAAACAAATTTCTGTATTTCTTCTTCCTGGTTATCGTTTAAGTATTTTACTGTTCTTGAATTCAAAATCCAATCACCATTCGTACTTATATTTATAAATTCATCTATATATTCTAATTTTTGAGAATTCGGTTTAAGAGTATTCTGGTCAACTTGTTGACTGGTATATTTTTTACTAAGTAACCCATCCCCTGTGTTTAAAAACTCCTCAACAAAAATTTCTATGATAGTTCCGTGGATTTTTCTATAAACCATATTAATCCCAAGATCTTTGACCCTATATTTATCTCCATCATTTTTACCTGAAACTTTCATTTCTATTCCATTTTCGGAACTCTTTATTAGATTAAAATTATTATCTGAATGTATAGAATGAAAATCTCTTCTTACTCTGTGAATTGAAACTTCAAACAATTGAGAGGCAATGCTTTTAACAATATTCTCATCATCTATTTTCTGAATATTTGGTTTAAAGTCTTTGCCTAATAAGAACTTACCTTCATGAATATTATTTTTATGAATAAAAGTGCATTTACCTTGGTAACCATTAAAATCATTTTTCCAGGTGTACCTATTTTCAAAAGCCTTGCGAAAAATTTCCTTACAATTAATTTCTCTTAGATTCCCCATAAATTTTTTATAAACTCGTAAAAATAATTCTACAAAAAAAACCTCTCTATAGATTAAAGAGAGGTTTTTTTAAAATTAAACTAATTTTGTGTAATTTTTGTGTTTTCTATGTTGTCAAATGCTTGGCCAATTTTCTTAAAGTCAAATCCCATAGCTCTTAATGCGTGCCAAAGATGACCTTGTAAGAAGAAGAAACCTAAATAGAAATGAGTATTCGCAAGCCAAGCTCTTGAGCTGTAAGCTCCTGAACCTAAGTCAACCGTATCAGTAAAATAAGGTGCAAATTCAAATTGAAGCTTTAAAGGATCTCCATATAGATCAACTGGATATATAGTTGTGTTTGAAGCACACCAAAAGGCAGCTACAAAAGCCATATAAGAAACACCAACTACTGAGTAAGACAATATTGCCTCAGCTCCAAGTAATCCTTTACCTTTAAATTCTGTATATTCTCCAAATTGTTTAGTACAAATATGGAAAACACCTCCAATTATTTCAAGGAAAGCGAGAAAAGCGTGTCCTCCCATGACATCCTCTAGGCTATCAATTTTTAAAAAATCAAATTGATGATTCCAAATAGCTGCAATATCTAAATTGTAGACAACTTGTCTTGTAGTTCCGATTGCAGGATCGTAAATTCCATGAATGCGCGCCCACTCCACGAACATTATTGCTCCAAGACCAAGAAAAATTAGATGATGGCCAAGAATAAAAGTTAATTTATCAGGATCATCCCACTCAAAATCGAATTTCTGAGGCTTACTATTTTCTGGATAGTCTCCAAGATCACCTGCAAATTTATTGGAATGCAGTAATCCACCAGCACCTAATACTGCTGAAAAAATTAGATGTAATGTGCAAATTACAACAATTCCGTATGGTTCTGTAATTACACCATTTTCAACGCCTCCAATTCCAATACCCGCTAGGTGAGGCAAAACAATTGCTTTCTGTGCACCCATTGGAATACTGGCGTCGTAACGGGCTAGTTCGAATAATCCAAAAGCTCCTGCCCAGAACATCATTAATCCTGCATGGGCAGCATGAGCTGCTATGAATTTACCCGAACGACCAACAACACCAGAATTTCCTGCGTACCAGTCATAGGTGACATCAGATTTTCCGTAAGTTTGTAACACTTGATTTAAGTAAACAGCAAGTTGAGCATATTGCTAATCAGTATTGTTTTTTACATGTTGTTTACAGATTTAATTACTTATGTAAAAAAAACATATTGAGAAAGAACAAATGTTACAAATCAGGCAAGTAATATCTTTGAAAGATTATCCCAGTGAAGGGATTTCACCCTTTAGTTGAGAAGCCCATGTTTCAAGACGTGAATCTGTCAAATCAGATTCACTATCCTCATCTAGAGGTAATCCACAAAAAGTTTCTCCAATGACACTTTTAGACTCATCAAATGTATATGATGATTTATCTACATAACCAACCATTTCTGCACCTGCTTTGGTGAAGTAGCTATGAAGTTCTTCCATGGCATCACAATAATTTTCTGTGTAGGTAGAAGAATCTCCTAACCCAAAAATTGCAACCTTCTTTCCTGATAGACTTAATTCCCCAATATCCTCTAGGATTGAATCCCATGCAGTTCCTGATCTTTCTTCATCTGCTCCGGTGTTCCAAGTAGGTATGCCGCAGATAATTCCATCAAGGCCTTCAAATTCTGAGAGATCATCTACATCAGATACGTCTTTAGGTGCTTCTGCTGAAGAAATAAAGTTGTGAAGACGATCAGCTACGTCTTCAGTTTTTCCAGTTGTAGTTGCGTAATAAATTCCTACAGTCATAACTTCAAAATGTTTACCTTAAAATAATAAAATCTAAAAACGTTAAATTAATTTCTTTAAAAACTTTTTCATGTAAAATTTTATACTAAATAAAGTAAGAAAAATTTTTTGAGCGCAATTTACTAAAAAACATTTAAACATCGTGACTGATAAGTTAAAAAAAGATATCCAGAATCTTCTTGATAAATTTAATTTTGAAGGTGAGAAAAAATTTAAGTTAATTGTTTTATTTGGTTTATTAGGAGATTTTGATAGCTTTGAATATGCAATAAATTTAAAAAACTTTATTGATAATGATCAAGCTGAAAATTTAGATATTTTTGCCCTTGGTATTGGGAACCAAAATGGGAAAGAAAAATTCTGTAACTTCACTGGCTTTTGTGTAGAAAATCTAATAGTTGTTTCCGATAACCAAATTCATAATAATTTAAAAGTCTCAAGAGGATTAGATACAGGTTTAGGAGGTTGGATCAATATGTTGTTGATGCTTTCTGGAATAAATTCCTTTAAAACAATAAAAGAAGTTTTTAGAGGTTATACAGGAGACCTTAAAGCAAAGCAAATCTATTCAGAATTTGACAATATTGACGTTCTTAAATTTATAAAATTTTCAGGTAATAATTTTAGACAGGTTTTCGGGGATGGTTATTTGAGACCATTTGAATTGGCAACATTTAGATTGAATAATATGTTTGAAATAATCCAAAATTGGGATGACTACATTCTTGATGAAAAATACCTTCCTCAAAGAGGGGCTTCTTTTTTATTAAATGATAAAAATCAAGTCATTTATAAATTTTATTCAAGTGATGTGCTTGGATATTCATCAAATATGAGAGATCCTTTAGGATTTTTATCTAATTTAGTTAAAGTATAAGTTTAGAACGTTTATGAATGTAGAAATATTCGGATATATTGCAGCGATTTTAACAACCGCGGCATTTCTTCCTCAATTGATCAAAACTTTAAAAACAAAAAAGGCAGATGATGTCTCTTTGATAACTTTAATTATGTTTATTATCGGGGTTTTGTGTTGGATTATTTACGGTTATAAAATTTCGTCAATCCCAATTTTATTAGCTAATTTAATAACCTTAATTTTAAATCTCTTGATATTAATTTCAAAAATATATTTTTCAAAAAGCTAAAGTCAAAAATAATCATTCTATAAAGTGTTAAATTACCAATACATTATTTAAATCTTGATTATTATAAGTTTAAATTTTTCTTATCTTGACAACTTCAAAATGCTGGGTTTGGTTCAAAGGTAGCCTTAATAACAGTGGTTATTGGAAAGAGGGTTTTACTTGTACTTTTGATGAGAAACCAGGGGTTTTTATAGAAAGTCCTGCTTACGTATCTTGTAGAGTTCCAAATTGGAGAGTCTTGACTAAAGAACCAGAAGATTTATATAAATCTCCACTAATTCCAGATAAAGCAATTTGGAAAATAATTTAAATTAACCATACAAAATTAAAAAACTTTTTTACTGCGCCCCAACAAGTTAATATTGCTTTATTAAATATTTAACTAATAACATCTACTCTCTTTTTATAAATATTATTCCTTTCTTGATTTTTGGGTTTTTTCTTGGAAAAAAAAACCAAAAAATTTCTGAATATATTGCAAGGCCTTTAATAAGATTTGGAATTCCACTTAGTGTAATGGGCCTTTTATTAAAAGAGGGTATAGATTTAAACCTCATTAAAAGTGCACTCTTAGCATTTTCTACAATTGGATTTTTAATAGTTCTCGTAAATAAATTCCCAATTTTTAAGAATAGACTTCCAAATTACACCTTGCAGCTGGCAGGGCTAATAGGAAATACATCTTTTCTTGGAATACCAATTGCAATGGCACTTCTCCCTTCAAAAACAATTAACTTTACTATAGGATTTGATTTAGGGACAACACTATTTGCTTGGATATTTGGACCTTTTTTTCTTCAAGAAAAATCTCTAGAAAAGAACGTTCCAAATATCAAAGGATTGTTAAATGCATTGATAAATAGTCCTGCCTCAAGAGGGATCATAGGAGTACTCGTAGCATACATTTTTCAAATAGATGGGATATTAGGCAATTTCCTTTGGATCCCTGCAAGAATAGTTATTGCTTTAGCAATAATAATTGTGGGAACAAGACTTGGATTAATAACAAATCAAAAGGGTAAATTTTTTGATCTTAATGAAGAAATTAAATTCTCAATTTTATTAAAGTTATTTATTCTTCCTTTTATTATTTTTTTAATAAGCAAATTATTAAGTTTTGACTTTTATCAATCATCAGCTGTAATTCTTCAGGCAGGGACCCCAACAGCAATATCAACAATCTTAATGGCAGAGGCTTATGGGGTAAAACAAAAAATTGCTTCCAAAATTCTTTTTACTACAACTTTAATTTCAATAGTTACAATTCCCCTCTTAAAGGTTTTTATAAATATATTTAATCAAAAAAACTAAGAAGAGATAAATGCACGATTAATCTAAATTGTAAACATTATGTCCCGATAACTACATAATGTCTTAAGATTTAGGTTATGAAGTCAGCAAATCCTGAAAATGAATATATTCCTTTAGATATTAGGATTTCTGTGAGGAGAGATACTCTAAGGCTCATCGCAGAGATGGCCCAGGATATGGGAATAAGCATTAATGAAGTTTTTAGTTTTTTAGCTGAAGATTCTGTCATTGATCTCGAATTACTAGAAGATTTGAATGTAATTGAAATCCCCAATAAGTGCAGCCTTGATGATCTAAAAAACGAGCTCCTAAAAAAAAGGCTTTGTTAAAATTTTTCAACCTGTATATTCTTCCAATTAGATTTATATCCACTATTAATTAAAAATTCTGAATATTCGTTCAAATCTTTTTTATTTATTCGCCACAAATTATAGATTCCATATTGCCCCAATTTTTCATGATTCATATTTGACCAATGCTCT
>QCHO01000009.1 GCA_003279535.1 Prochlorococcus sp. AG-402-C22 | reverse complement strand
CATTAAACGAATACGGAATACCTGCCATTTCTATGACTGGTAGCCAAGTGGGAATTATTACTGAATCAATACATGGGAAAGCAAGAATTCTTGATATTAAAACAGAAAGAATCCAAAATTATATAAATCAGGGTTTTGTAGTTGTAGTTGCTGGATTTCAAGGAACAACATTAAGCCATACTGGATCAATGGAAATTACGACTTTGGGTAGAGGTGGTTCAGACACCTCTGCAGTAGCTTTATCAACAGCTTTAGGAGCTGAGACTTGTGAAATTTTCACAGACGTTCCAGGGGTTCTTACTACTGATCCAAGAATTGTTCCTAATGCAAAACTCTTAGATGAAATTAGTTGTGAGGAAATGCTTGAACTTGCAAGCGTCGGTGCTTCAGTTCTGCATCCAAGAGCTGTAGAAATTGCCCGCAATTATGGAATAAAATTGTGCGTTAAATCGAGCCAAAGCGACTCAAGTGGAACTTTACTAGCAAGCCAAATCCAACCTCTCCCGCTCAAAAGAGGAAGCTTAGAATTAACAAAAACAGTAAATAGTCTTGAAGTAGTAGAAAACCAAGCAGTATTTAGTCTCTCAAATATTCCTGATAAGCCTGGGATTGCAGCACAAATATTTGAAAAACTATCTGAAGCAGGTATTAATGTAGATTTAATAATACAAGCGACAAATGATGGAAATAATAATGATATTACATTTACTGTAAGTGAATTAGAAGTTAAAAAAACTGTAGAACAATGTGAACTAATAACTAGTCAATTAGGAGGAGAATACAATCTAAAAAAAAACATGACTAAATTGAGTATTCAAGGAGCAGGCATTATGGGTAGACCAAGTGTTTCTGCTGATTTATTTGATACTTTATCTCAAGCCAATATAAATGTCAGGTTAATAGCTACTAGTGAAATTAAAGTCAGCTGTGTAATTGAAATTAATAATATTCCAAAAGCTATTAGATTTGTTGCTGAGAAATTTAAGTTATCCGATACACAAATATTTGTTAATCCAATCAATGAACAACAAAATCAACCTGAAGTAAGAGGAATTGCATTAGATAAAAATCAAGTTCAAGTAAGTTTTCGGAAACTCCCTGATCGTCCAGGTGTGGCAGCATCTATATGCTTAGCATTAGCTGAAAATAATTTACTTTTTGATACTATCGTGCAATCTGAAAGAATTTCCTCTTTAAAAACAAAGGATATTAGTCTTACTATGAATAAGCAAGATAGAGAACAAGCTAACTTAGTTTTTGATGCCTTAACAAAGAAATTACCCGGTTCATACATTGAAGATGGCCCTGCGATAGCCAAAGTAAGCACTGTAGGAGCAGGCATGGCCTTTAAGGTTGGAACGGCTGGAAAAATATTTAGAGCACTGGCTGACCAAAATATCAATATTGAAATGATTGCCACTAGTGAAATTAGAACTTCATGTATTGTCTTAGAAAAAGATTGTGACAAAGCAGTTAATGCAATTCATAATCATTTCGAATTAGAGAAATAAGTTCTTTTTAGTTATTTCTTGCCAATTTTTGTCTTAATTTTTTGATTCTATCCCTTAAATTTGCTGCTTCTTCAAAATTTAACTCTTTTGCAGCATCTTTCATTTTAATTTCTAACTTGTCTATTAAGTCAGGCAATTCTTCAAGTAAACATTGATTATCATTGGCATTGAGAATTGCGTCAGTTTTGTTATTAACTATATTTATTAAATCTTTAGATAAACCGCCAGCATCTAATTTTCGAGAAAGTTCTAAAAAAGATAATATTGAATTTTCTATTTTTTTACCTGCAGGTTTTGGAGTAATACCATTGACCTCGTTATATTTTTTTTGAATAGTTCTTCTTCTATCAGTTTCAGATATTGCTCTTTTCATTGAATCTGTAAAGTTGTCAGCATAAAGCAAAGCAACCCCTTCTACATGTCTTGCAGCTCTTCCGATTGTTTGAATTAACGATCTTTCTGCTCTAAGAAAACCTTCTTTATCAGCATCCAAAATGGCGACTAATGATACTTCAGGAAGATCAAGTCCCTCTCTTAGTAAATTAACTCCTACCAAAACATCATATTCGCCCATTCTGAGGTCTTGAATTATCTCAATTCTTTCAATTGAATGAATTTCGGAATGCAAATATCTAACTCTTACTTTATTTTCAGATAAAAAATCAGTTAAATCTTCAGCCATTCTCTTTGTAAGTGTAGTCACTAAAACTCTTTGATCCTTTTCAGCTCTAATTCTTATTTCAGATAGTAGATCTTCTATTTGGCCCTCACTAGGTCTTACATCAATTACGGGATCTAATACCCCAGTTGGTCTTATCACTTGCTCAATAAATTCACCATCACATTGATCTAATTCCCATTGACCAGGAGTGGCACTTATAAATAATGTTTGCCTTGATTTATCCCAAAACTCCTCACACTTTAAAGGTCTATTATCTGCAGCACTTGGCAATCTAAAACCATGATCTATTAAAACTTTTTTCCTAGATTGATCACCGTTGTACATTGCATGTAGTTGAGGACATGTTACATGACTCTCATCGACTACCAACAACCAATCTTTAGGAAAGTAATCTATTAAACATTCTGGCGGTGAACCTTCCTCCCTACCTGATAAATGACGAGCATAATTCTCAACCCCATTACAATAACCAACCTCTTTTAACATTTCTAAATCATATTTTGTGCGTTGTTCTAAACGTTGAGCCTCTAATAATTTTCCTTCGTATGTGAATTTATCAAGTTGAGTTTTTAATTCACTTCTAATTGCACTTATTGCACTCTCAAGTCTTTCTTTTGGAGTAACAAAATGCTTCGCAGGGTAAACACTAACTTGTTCTATACTTTCGAGTATCTCTCCAGTGGTAGGGTCAACATATCTAATAGCCTCAACTTCATCACCAAATAATTCAATTCTTATCAATCTATCTTCATAAGCAGGTCCAATTTCTAAAACATCACCTTTAATTCTGAATCTACCTCTAGTAATTTCAATATCATTTCTAGTATATTGATTTTCAACGAGCGACCTAAGTGAGGAACGTAGATTTATAGATTTTCCTACTTCAAATTTAACTGCAGCTTTTAAATATTCACTTGGTATACCAAGACCATAAATACAACTTATAGAGGCCACTACAATTACATCTTTTCTCTCAAATAATGAGCGTGTAGCAGAATGCCTCAGCATGTCTATTTCTTCATTAATTGAGGCTGTTTTCGCAATATACGTATCACTTACAGGGACATAAGCTTCAGGTTGATAATAATCGTAGTAAGAAATAAAGTACTCAACAGCATTTTTTGGAAAGAACTGCCTTAATTCATTACATAGTTGTGCAGCTAATGTTTTGTTATGAGCTAATACAAGGGCCGGCCTTCCTGTTTGTTGAATTACATTAGCAATAGTAAATGTTTTACCAGTTCCAGTAGCTCCTAAAAGAGTTTGAAACTCTCTCCCGCTATTAACACCTCTAACTAATTTTTTAATAGCTTCTGGTTGATCTCCATTTGGTTCGTAAGGAGCTTGAAGCTTATAGTTATTCATTAAGCTAATAGCTAAAGAGTGTTTATATACTAAGAAATTTTTTCTCCAATTATTGAGTTTTTCAAAGATTCTTTTAAGCCCCTAACAACCGCAATCATTGATATTAAATCATCTAATTTATTAACTGCAGATCCAACGCCAACTGCTGAAGCTCCACAAGATATTGCTAATGGACAAGTTACTTGGCTTAATCCAGAAGCACTCATAATAGGTATCTCAATAGATTGTTTCTTAAACTCTTGGTAAATAGCATAGGTAGCTGCAAGAGTTGGTACTGACTTTTCAAAAAAACCTTGAATTCCAGATGAATAAGGAATAGAACTGATACCACCTTCTGTTTGAATAATATCAACACTTTCATCAACTAGCTTTAAAGCGAGATCAACTTGTTTATCAATAGGCATAGTATGAGGAACAGTTACTGATAAGGGAACATTTGGTAATAAGTCCCTGGTTTCTTTAGTTATGTTTAAGACTTTTTCATCTGAGAAATTAATACCTTTTTCATAAAAAGTATCGTAATTTCCTATCTCAATTAATGAGGCTCCTGCTTTTACAGAATCTAGAAAAGAATATGGTACTACCGAACTCACACATACGGGTAATGAAGAATTCTTGAGTGCTAGATCAACTAATTCAGGTTTACAAGCAATATCGACAAGATCTGCACCTCCTAATGCAGCAGCTTCAACAATTGTTTTCACAGATTGAGCATCTAAATTATTCAAACCTGAAATAACTTTGAGTAAAGAATTACTTCTCAATTCTTCTTTAATTTTTTGTGGCAAAAGATTAATCAGACTCATTTACTTAATGAATTTATTACCCGATTGTGACATTGTTTTAGTAAAACAGTGCATTTTTTAAAAAATATTATCTGAGCAACACAAAATGTCTGATAAAAATTTAACTCAGAAAAATTGGCTATCATCGCATCATCTTCTTCATAGGGAGTTTCTTAGCAAAAAAACATTAATTCCCAAAGGATCGAATATTTTAATAAGTGTTTCTGGGGGTCAAGACTCAATGGCCTTATTAACCTTAATTGATGACCTAAAAAAACTTCATAATTGGTCTATTAGTGTTTGGCATGGTGATCATCAGTGGCACAAAAAATCCTCACTATATGCTCTTGAATTAAAAAATTATTGCGAAAGTAAAAATATTTCTTTCTATTTTGATAAAGCAGATAAAGAAAATATTCTTACAGAAGAAAAAGCACGAGAATGGAGATATCAAAAGTTATGTGAAAGAGCCAAAACTCTATTAAAAAACAAACAGCAAAATAAAAATATTTATTTGTTAACTGGTCACACTAGTAGCGATAACGCAGAAACATTTATCCTCAATTTATCTAGAGGGAGCAATTTTGGCGGTCTCAGTAATATTGAGAACAAAAGATTACTAGAAAATCAAATTTTTTTAATAAGGCCAATATTAATTTTCAGTAGAGAAGACACAAAACAATTCTGTAAGGACATGAACATCCCAATTTGGGAAGATCCAACAAATTCAGATCTTAAATTAAAAAGAAATTTAGTAAGAAAAAAAATTATTCCTACCTTGGAGGTTATCTATCCTGGTTGTTCTGAAAGGATAAATAATTTTTCCCAAAAAATGAGCAACTACAATAATGAACGTAATGATCTTAGTGAACTAGCATACCTATACTGTAAAGACGTAAAAGGTATTAATAGAAATCTCTTAAATAATATGTGTATTGAAGCACGGTGCACAATATTAAATAGATTTCTAAAGGAAATATCTAAAAAGCAATATAGTTCTAAAAATCTTGCAAAAATAGCAACTTCAATTTATAAAAAAAATAAAGGTGAAATTTGCTTGCAAGAGTTTTTAAAAATTGTTTGGAATAAAAACTATATAAATTTTGAAAATAGTTAAGATGTAACGGCAGATCTTCTTCTTCTTGTTCTGCCTTCAAATGAATCTTCAGTTGCAGAATCAGCTGATGTATTCTGCGAAACTTTGGGACTATTTTGTGTATTTTGCCGGTTATTTGAATTATTAGGATGATTATTGTGTGATTTCTTTTGGTAATTATGATTATTTCTATTCCTGTTAGAGTGATTCTGCTCTTCAGTAATCTTTGGAATATACGCACGGGTTCCACTTGGGGCAGGTTGAACTAAACACAAAATAAGTGGTTCAACTTGTAATTCTCTTCTCATTCTTCTAGATAAACCATTTTCAATTTCTCTTTGAACGCCAATCCAATCAACTTCAAAATTATTAGGTCCAGTCTGCCTAGATAATTGTTTCCATCTATTTTCTAAAACCCAGCTTATTTCTCGTTCTGTCCACATAGACATTTTTCTTGGTTCTGCAGTAGTGACAACTCCTCGTAAATTAACTCTAGGAGGTGCAACCATTTTTCCATCAGTACTTATAGGTGCTAAAACAGTTACAACACCATCACCAGCTAATTGCTGCCTTTCTTTTAATACTCGAGCGTCAACAATACCATTTCGAGAATTATCAAGCAACTCTACTCCAGCTTTTACAGGATCACCTTTTTGAATGGAATTAGGTGTCAGCTCAACTACATCTCCATTTTCAATAATTAAAATATTGTCTTTTGGAACTCCCATGATCTGAGCACTTCTACTGTGACAAACGAGCATTCTATGTTCTCCGTGAACCGGCACAAAATACTTAGGTTTGGCTAACGCCAACATTAATTTTTGATCTTCTTGGAAACCATGACCAGAAACATGAATATTCTCACCCTTTCCATAAACAACCTTCGCTCCCATTTTCATTAATCTATCTATTGTATTAACTACACCAATAGTGTTTCCTGGGATTGGGCTAGCAGAGAATATAACAGTATCTGTAGTCTTAAGACGAACATGTTGATGCTCCCCACGAGAAATTCTACTTAAAGCAGCTAAAGGTTCACCTTGACTACCAGTCATCAATAATAATGTTTCTCTATCAGGTAAATCTCTAATTTGTTTGATAGGAACAAACAAATCATCTGGGCATTTCATGTAACCAATATCCCTTGCCTTAGCAATAACATTTATCATCGATCTACCTAACAAACCGACCTTTCTTCCATGTTTCATGGCCAACTCTAAGATCATTGTCACTCTATGAACAGAACTAGCAAAAGTGGTAAGGATAACTCGTTCTTTTGCCTCAGCAATATGTTTTTCTAAAGAAGGATAGATAGTCTTCTCAGAAGGACAAAAACCTGGAACTTCGGCATTAGTAGAATCACTAAACATGCATAAAACGCCCTTTTCTCCATAATGCACCATCCTTTCAATATCAAATTGCTCTCCATCTACTGGCATATGATCAAACTTAAAATCTCCCGTGAAAATAATTGTGCCAACAGGTGTTGTAACTGCCAAAGAAAAACTATCGCAAATAGAATGAGTATTTCGAATAAATTCAACAGAAAAATGTTGTCCAACTTTGACAACGTCTCTTGGATTAACTGTCTGTATAGTTGTTCTATCAGATACTCCTGCTTCCTCCATTTTTCCTCTAAGCATTGACATTGCTAGTCTTGGGCCATAAATAATCGGAATATTAAAATGCTTTAGATGGTGAGAAATACCTCCGATATGATCTTCATGACCGTGAGTGACAATCATTCCTTTTATTCTTCTTTGATTTTCTTTTAAAAAAGTTGTATCTGGCATAACAACATTCACACCATGCATACCATCTGAAGGGAAAGCTAGGCCAGCATCAACTAGCATTAGTTCATCTCCGAATTCAAATACACAAGTATTTTTTCCTATTTCATGTAAGCCACCTAATGGTATTACTCTTAGAGTCGGGCCTTTACTACTTTTAGATCCTGATGAATTATTTGAAGATCTATTAATAGTTGAATTTGATCTTGAATGCATAATTTAGAAATTTATAAAGTCTTTCTTGTAATCAATCTAATTTTATTTAAATTTAATTATCAAGTTAAAAAGAATCCTTAATGTAAGGATTCGAGGATAATTGAAAGCTGTTTTCTCATTTCCAATGGTAGTGGAGATAAAGGATTTCTAGGACTGCCTACATTCCATCCTGAAAGCTCTAAAGCTGCCTTTATTGGGATTGGATTAGTGGTCATAAAAAGTGCTTTAAAAAGAGGCTGCAGTTTTTCATGAATTGTAAGAGCTTTGGAAACTTTTCCAATTTGAAAGGATTCAATCATCTCTTTTAATTGCAAACCAACCAAATGACTTGCAACACTTACTACTCCTACAGCACCCACAGATAACATTGGAAGTAACAATGAATCGTCGCCACTATATACAGAGAGTTCCGAGCTACAAATAGCTCTTAGTTCTGTTACTTCTTCTATTCTACCGCTTGCAGCTTTAATACTGAGAATATTTGAAAAATCCATAAGTTTCTTCACAGTATCAGGTAATAAATTGCACCCTGTCCTTCCAGGAATGTTGTAAAGCATTAAAGGCAAATCCTTTGCAGAATTAGCAATGGAACTGAAATGTTTATAAAGACCTTCTTGAGGTGGTTTATTGTAATAAGGCACAACAACCAAAGCACCATCGGCCCCAGAGTTATAGGCTTTTTTTGTAGCTTCTACAGCCTCGCTTGTACAATTACTACCAGTACCAACTATTATTTTACAACTTGAATCCAAAGATCCTTTTACTGCAATTAATAAATCATGTTGTTCCTCCCATGAAAGGGTCGGAGATTCTCCAGTAGTACCACAAAGGACAATGCCATCAGAACCGTTATCAAAAAGATAATTTGCTAGTTTTATAGCTAGTTCATAATCTACATCTCCATTTTTAGTAAATGGAGTAACCATTGCAGTCAATATTCTTCCAAATAATGGATTACTAAACTTAGTTTTGTCTAAAATCATTTTTTTGGAATTAATAACTCAGCTATTTGAACAGCATTAAGAGCTGCTCCTTTTCTTATTTGATCTCCACATAGCCATAATTCTAATCCATTAGGCTGACTTATATCAGTTCTTAACCTGCCAACAGCAATATTATCCCTTCCCATAACGTCATTTGGCATAGGAAATCTATTATTTTGGTAATCCTCAATAATTTCAATTCCAGGAGATTTTTTTAATTCTTCCAAAGCATCTTTAGGATCAACTACACCAGCAAATTCAATATTGATAGATTCAGAATGTGCTCTAAGTACTGGGACTCGAACACATGTAGCAGAGAGATTTAAATCAGTAATATTTAATATTTTCCTGGCCTCATTAACCATTTTCATCTCTTCTTCGCAGTAATTATTTGCAAGCATTGGTGAATTATGTAAGAACAAATTAAAAGCCAGGGAGTATGGCAAAACTTCGCTTTTTTGAGGATTACCCTGTAGATATTGTTCAGTTAAAAGTTTTAGTTCCTCCATCGCCAATTGGCCTGCACCACTGACAGATTGATATGTTGAGACAATAACTCTTTGAATAGAAGAAAGTTTATTTAACGGAGCCAAAACTAATGTCAACAAAATGGTAGTACAGTTTGGATTCGCTATTACCCCATCATGATTGAGTGCATCACTAGAATTAACTTCAGGAACTACAAGAGGTACGTTCTTATCTAATCTGAAAGCACTGGAATTATCTATCAATAAAGCATTTTGATCCATAATGGTAGACAACCATTTTTTTGAAATACTTCCACCAGCTGAAGCTAAAACTAGATCAAGATTCAGAAATTCTTCCTTAGTGGTTTTTTTTGTAACTAATTCTTCACCTTTCCAAATGATTTTTTTCCCTTCTGACCGCTCTGATGAAAGCAAGACCAATTCTGATATCGGGAAATCGCGTTGTTCAAGAATTTTTAGTAATTCAGATCCCACAGCACCTGAAGATCCTAAAACAGCAACTTTTAATGGCCTATTAGGCAAAAACGGAGATTGTCTCACACTTTAAAATGATTTTTATAAATAGATTGACTATTTTTTTTACTTTATCAAAAAATTAACTTTCAAGGAAATCACATAATGTGAAATAATTAAGTTTCGGCTTATAGTAATAATTACAAAAAACATGGCTAAAGAAACATTAATAGTCAAAACAACTCCTCTGCCTCAAAGTAGAATTTCATTTGAATTAGAAATACCATCTGAGACATGCAAAACGTATGTAAATGAGACAATCAATACTATTAGTCGTTCGGCTAAAATTCCTGGATTTAGACTTGGTAAAATCCCTAAACAAGTCTTAATCCAAAGAATTGGCCTCACACAATTACATGCTTCTGCTCTAGAAAAAATAATTGATAAATCATGGCAAGAAGCATTAAAAATCAAATCTATAGAGCCACTAAGTGAGCCAGAATTAGTAGATGGATTTGAATCTTTACTTGCAAAATTTAGTCCTGAAAAATCACTTAAGGTTACTCTTCAAACTGATGTTGCCCCCGAATTAAAACTAAAAAAATCCAAAGGAATTAGTGTTGAAATCTCAAAATCTAAGTTTGATCCTAAGTCAGTAGATGAAGAGCTAGAAAAATCTAGAAGTCAGTTTGCAAATATTATTCCAGTAACCAATAGACCAGCGAAATTAGGGGATATTGCTGTAGTTAGTTTCAAAGGGAAATATAAAGATTCTGGAAAAGAGATTGATGGTGGGACAAGTGAATCAATGGATCTTGAGTTGGAAAAGAACAAAATGATTCCTGGTTTCGTTGAGGGAATCGTAAAGATGAAAATTGGTGATACTAAAAGACTTAACCTTAAATTCCCTGAAGATTATTCTCATGAAGATTCAAGAGGCAAAGAGGCAATCTTTGAAGTAAATCTCAAGGATCTTAAGGAAAAAGAATTACCTGAACTTAATGACGATTTTGCAAAACAGTCTGGCAACAAAGAATCATTAAAAGAGCTAAAGAAAGATATTGAAAAGCAACTTAAAGACAATTTTGAAAAAACTCAAAAAGATATCAAAATTGAGGCTTTATTAGATGCCTTAACAAACGAATTGGTTGCTGAAATTCCAAAATCTATGATTGATATAGAAGTAAGGAATAATATTGAACAAACTGCGCAAAGATTTGCTCAACAAGGTCTTGATGTTAAATCAACTTTCACGCCGGAATTAGTTAAGTCATTAGCCGAGTCCACAAGGCCTCAGGCTGAGAAAAATGTTCAAAGAAATTTAGCTCTAAAAGCATTAGCTGAAAAAGAAAACATAAAAGTTGAAAAAGATGAAATTGATCTAAAAATGAAAGATTATGAAGATGCAATCTCTCAATCTTCAAAACAAATAGATATTAAAAAATTAACAGAAGTAATAAGTAATGATTTACTAAAAGAAAAATTAATAATTTGGCTTGAAGAAAATTCCGAAGTAAAAGAAAAAACAACAAAAACTTCTAAAGCTACCAAAACCTCCAAAGCAACTAAAGCGCCAAAAACAACAAAAACAGAAAAAGCCACAAAAACTCAAAATAAAAAAGAAAAAAAATAATTTTATGAAATTTCCTACTAATTGAACAAAAACCCCTTAAATTATCTATAGGACAAAAACTATTTTGTGAACTCAGAAAAAAAACATTTAATCCAAAGCTCAATAAGTTATTACAAAAGTATTAATAAAACTTTTGACGCTGTTCCTACCGTTATAGAACAATCTGGGAGAGGAGAAAGAGCTTTTGATATTTATTCAAGACTACTGAGAGAGAGAATAATTTTTTTAGGTACTGGAATTAATGATCAAGTATCTGACTCTCTTGTTGCACAATTATTATTTCTTGAAGCTGAAGATCCCGAAAAAGACATACAAATATATATCAATTCTCCTGGAGGCTCAGTAACTGCAGGAATGGCCATATACGATACTATGCAACAAATATCCCCTGATGTAGTGACTATATGCTTTGGAGTGGCTGCAAGTATGGGGGCATTTCTACTTTCTGGAGGAGCAAAGGGCAAAAGATTGGCTTTACCTAATTCTAGGATTATGATTCATCAGCCTCTTGGAGGTGCACAAGGTCAAGCAGTGGAGATTGAAATACAAGCTAAAGAAATACTTTTTCTCAAAAAAACATTGAATTCGCTTCTAGCAGAACATACTGGACAACCTTTAGAAAAAATTAATGAAGACACAGAAAGAGACTACTTTTTATCACCCTCTGAAGCAGTCGAATACGGATTAATTGATAAAGTTATCGAAAAGTGACAAGGGATACTGATTTTTTAAGAAAATGATGACGAATCGAAGTTTATAAGCAATCCTAGTGAATAGGTAATACTTTACACCTTTATTTTTTACTTGAAAATCGATGGCTAAATTCGACGCCCATCTTAAATGTTCATTTTGCGGCAAATCACAAGACCAAGTAAGAAAGCTTATAGCTGGTCCTGGGGTTTATATCTGTGATGAGTGCATAGATCTTTGTAATGAAATTCTCGATGAGGAACTACTTGATAATCAAGCGAACACAAACAACTCCCCGCAAGTAAAAAAGAAATTACCAACTGATAATCCAAAAAAATCTGTTCCTTTAGAATTAACCTCAATTCCTAAGCCATTAGAAATTAAAAGTTTTCTAGATAATCAAGTTGTTGGACAAGAATCTGCAAAAAAGATATTATCAGTAGCCGTTTACAACCACTACAAAAGATTAGCGTGGAAAGTTAAAGAAGAAAATAAAAATAACAATTCAACAGATCCACAAGCAACGAAATTACAAAAATCAAATATTTTACTCATTGGCCCTACTGGAAGTGGAAAAACATTATTAGCGCAAACTTTAGCTGAGTTTCTAGACGTTCCTTTTGCAGTAGCTGATGCAACCACTTTGACAGAAGCGGGATATGTTGGAGAAGATGTCGAAAATATACTTTTAAGACTTCTACAGAAATCAGAAATGAATGTAGAACTAGCTCAAAAAGGAATTATTTACATAGATGAAATAGATAAAATTGCAAGAAAAAGCGAGAATCCTTCAATTACTAGAGATGTATCTGGTGAAGGAGTACAGCAAGCATTATTAAAAATGCTTGAAGGAACAATTGCTAATGTGCCTCCACAAGGGGGGAGAAAACATCCTTATCATGACTGTATCCAAATTGATACGAGTCAAATTTTATTTATTTGCGGGGGGGCTTTTATAGGATTAGAGGATATCGTTCAAAAGCGCTTGGGTAAAAACTCCATAGGATTTACAACTAATGCGGATGAAAACAAAGTTGATACAAAAAAAATAGCAGACCCAAGAGACTCTTTAAAAAATTTAGAGTTAGATGACTTAGTTAAGTATGGACTAATACCAGAATTTATTGGAAGAATACCGGTTTGCGCTGTATTAGATCGTCTGACTAAAGAGACTTTAGAATCTATTCTGACTCAACCAAGAGATGCACTAGTAAAGCAATTCAAAACTTTACTAAGTATGGATAATGTAGAATTATCATTCGAGCCTGATTCTGTTGAAGCAATAGCGGATGAAGCATATAAAAGAAAAACAGGTGCAAGAGCATTAAGATCAATAATTGAAGAACTAATGCTTGATATTATGTACACTTTGCCTTCTGAAGAGAATGTAAAAGAATTCACAATTACAAAAAATATGGTAGATAATTTATTCTCATCTAAAATTGTTAAACTACCTTCAGGATCAAAAAGAGTCATTAAAGAGTCTGCTTAAAAATTAGACTTTAATTGTTGCAATTGAAACCTTAATTGTTCTAATTAATTAAGAATAAATGCCTAATATACATAAACCTTATCATCAAAAATATAGACCAAACAACCTAGATGAATTAGTTGGGCAAAATTTTATATCTATTACTCTAAAACAAGCACTATTAACAAAAAAAATTGCTCCTGCATATCTTTTTAATGGTCCAAGAGGCACTGGCAAAACATCAAGTGCAAGAATATTTGCAAAATCTTTAAACTGCCAAGCATTCGAAAAACCAACAATAAATCCTTGTGGCGAATGTGATGTATGTAGACAAATTACAGATGGAAACGCTCTAGATATTATCGAGATTGATGCAGCTTCAAATACAGGAGTTGAAAATATAAGAGAAATTATAGAAAGATCGAGGTTTGCTCCTACTCAAGCAAGATGGAAAGTATACGTTATTGATGAATGTCATATGCTTTCCACAGCAGCTTCAAATGCTTTACTAAAAACTATTGAAGAACCTCCTTCAAGAGTTGTTTTTATCCTTGCGACGACAAACCCTGAGAGAGTATTAAATACAATACAAAGTAGATGTCAAAAGTTTGATTTTAGAAGAATAAGCCCTAATGAAATTTTTCAACATTTATTAGAAATAGCAGAAAAAGAATCCATTCAGTATGAAGTTCAAGCATTAAAAATGATCGCAAAAAGATCTAATGGAGGAATGAGAGATGCCCAAAGTCTTCTTGAACAACTTAATCTTCTACCAGAGGGTATAACAATTCAAAATATTCAAAACTTACTAGGAGAAGTATCAGAGATTGAATTAACAAATCTGATTAAATCATTAATTGAGAATAATCCAGAATCATTAATAATCACCTGCAACAAATTATATGATGCTGGAAACGAACCTCATCAAATAATTATTGGATTATTGAATACAACAAGAGATTTACTACTTCACACTACAAATAATAAATATTCAGATCTTTATTATACTTCTGAAGAATTTCATGATGAATTAGATAAAATCTCAGAAACAATAAATAAATCAACAATAATTAATTGGCACAATAAACTTAGAAATATTGAATATCAAATCAAAACAAGTGATAATCCAAGGCTTTGGTTTGAAATACATTTAACTGGTCTTCTTGATAATCATGAGATAAATAGTTTTGAAAAAAAGCAAGTAAATAAAAATACTGCGACTAAAGAAAAGCATAAAAACATAAAAAATAAGGAAACCATTAATAATGAAAATATTTCTAATGAAATTCAAAAGCCAAGCTTCAAAGAGGATATAAGCGGCACGGAATTGATTTTTAAAAAAGACGAAAAATTAGAAAACTTTAATGGTCTTGGAAAAGATAGTATGCGAAATATTGCTGATAACCACCAAAATAATCTTGGAGAAAGTAATTTAAAAGATAAATGGGAATTAATTCTTTCCAAATTGGAGTTGCCATCTACAAGGATGTTACTTTCACAACAAGCTGAACTAGAAAGTTTTGATTCTGAAAAAATCACAATTGCATTATCTCCAAACTGGGAAAACATGATTAAAAGCAGAAAAGTTATTATTGAAAATACAGTAAAAAAGATATTTGGAGATCAAATAATACTTAATTTTTCTACTAAACAATTAACTAAAAGTAACCCAACAAACACCCCAGAAATAACCCAAAATGCAGTAAAGAATACGAAACCAATAAAAAAAATAGAACCAAAAACTAATTTATCAACAAAAATATCAAACGAGGAAACTTATGATGATAGTTCAAAAAACTTAGCAAATTTTTTTAATGGAGAAATTATAGACCTTGATGAATAAATTAAACTCCAGTATGAAGAGTTTTTCGCCAAAGTATCTTTTTAGGGAAAATAGACATCTTTATTGTTACCCAGGGGATTACTAGAAACCAATGTGATAAATAAAAAACCGAAACAAATACCATCAAAAAATTACCTTTTTGCAATACGGGTACTTCGCTTTTGCAAGAAGAACCGTACCAAAAAGCAATTCCAGATAACATAAAAGCTGTGAATGAAATAGGCCAATAAATTGGTGAATCTAATAAAGCAATACTGAAAACTAAATCAAAAATAGAAATGATTGGCAGTGCATATTGCAAGATGAAGAAGTAAGTTAAATCAAATTTTTGCAAATAATCAATTTTATTAGTAACTAATTGATCCCCATAATCAAAGAATCTTTGCAAACCCCCCTCTGCCCATCTTTGCCTTTGCGCTAATAAAGCATTTAAAGTCTCAACTGCTTCCTCCATGACTGGAGGATCCCATAAAATTCCAATTCTAGATTTTGATAATAATAATCTTAAACTCAAATCAAGATCATCTGTAACAGTGTCTTCATTAAAAGAACCACATGCCAATAATGTAGCTTTCTTAATTAATTGGCCATTTCCCCTTAATTCAGAGACTCCAGCAACTGATAATCTTCCATATTGAAAGATTGCGTCCATAGCCATCTCCATTGACTGACATGAAGTTAAAAAATTATTACTTACATTTGTTACTGATTTTCTTAGTTGAACTGCACACCAATCACCCTCTTCTACAAAACTAAATAACCTTATCAAAGAATCTTGTTTTAGTTCAGCATCAGCATCCAAAACTAATAACCATTCACCATGAGTAAACTTCAAAGCATAATTTAAAGCTCCTGACTTTCCTCCTCCTGCGTTTTGAGAACGACTTACGACTTTTAGCTTTTCATATTGTCTAGATAATCGATCTAAAATTAAAGGCGTCTTATCAGAACTTCCATCATCGATTATGTAAATATTCAATTTATTTGTTGGATAATCTAAGTTAAATAATCTTTCAACTAATCTTGCTATGACATTCTCTTCATCTCTAGCTGCGACTAAAATATCCAGCACGGGTAACTTTTTATCGCAAATTCTGCTGTTTACAGTATTTGAAACTTTGTTCCTTTTAAAATTTCTAGAAATAACTATTAAACCGTAAAAAACAATCACAAAAGAAATAGTCAATATAAAGAAAAATAAACCTCCGATATTGTAAGCATGAGGAATAAAAGCTACTAAAAAACAAGCACTAAGAAATACAAAGGACTTCAATCTTCGATTTTTATAAAAACCCTTACTCATAAAAGTAAATTTTTAATTACTTAACTTTCATTGAGACAATTTCTCAATTTTTTTTAGTTTTGCATCTCGATAGTAATGATTCAATATTTGTTCATAAGAGAATCCTAATTTAGCCATTTCAATTGCTCCCGACTGAGATAAACCTACACCATGACCGAAGCCTCCTCCTCTCAAAAGCCATAAATCATCACTTAATTTATTAATAGTAAACAAATTGCTAGGTATAAAATTTAATACCCTTCGAATATCATCTTTAACTAGAACAATAGATTCATTAACTTTGTTCGTTTGTATTTCCAATTTTGTCACTCTGCCACTATAACCACGTTCAATAGAATTTAAACCCAAAACATCATCATTAATATTTATAAGTTTGTTTTTAATTAACTTTTCTTTAATTTCAAGACTAGAAATTTTCTTATTCCATCGAAAAAGAGAATGATTACTCCCATAAAACTGTTCTTTATCAAAATCTAAAAAATTATTTAACTCAGATTCACTTGTAATGGGAAGTTTAAAAATTTTATTTAATGATTTAGAACCATCTATTATTGGATTGAAATAAGAATAATCTTGAATTTGCCAAGACTCACCTGCAATAGCAGATACGCCACCATTAGAACCATGGTAAAAAGCATTTATTGGTTGATTTCCATAAGTGAGAATTAAATTCGAAGTTGCTTCTATAGCTTTTTGTACTTTTTTGTTTGTAATTTTAGAAGGCTTATAAACTTGACATTGAGTGCTTATACATAAATGATATTTATCCATATTAAATCTATCAGAATTAAAAATTCCCCAAGTTCTTGCAATAACTGCTTGTGCCTTCAGTGCTTCTAAAGGAGAATTCGGTCCAATTTCGTATGGCAAAACGCCTGCCAAATAATCGTCAAACTCAATTTTTTGAACTAATGTCCAAGTTCCATATGAATCTTTTATTAAATAAAAATTTTTGCCAAAATTGACACCATTTATTTTTATTTCCTCTTGAGCATAAATATATATAGGTCCTTCGAGTTTCATAGCACTATGTTCACTTCTAAGAACAGGAGTAATTTGAAAATTTTTTATTTTTCTGAAAATCTTATTTTTTAATTCAAACTCTGGGAGATCATCTTCGAATGGAATCCATACTTCCCAATTTTTAGGGTAAGCAACAGTCGTCTCAAATCCTTTATTTTTGAGTTTCTCTGCTTGTTTTTTTGCTGATTCATAACTGGCAAAAGGACCAAAAACAATTCTTTCAATTGTTTTTGGATTTTTGATGGGTATATCCAGCCAGGTAATATTAATCTGTTTGGATTTATGTTTAATACCGTTGGACGATATTAAGTTTAAAAAGCCTTTATCAGTGATGAAATTAATTTTCTTTTTCTTAGAAAAACTATCATTTTCCCCACCTAGATATTGCTTTAAACCAATTAAAAATTTTCCTTTTTTAATTTCTGCATTTAGTTCAACCTTTAGCAATTCTTCTGCTTTTACATGAGAAGTAAATTTAGTGTTAATAATTAAAAGAGAAATACAGCCTAAAAATAAGTTTAAAAAAGTAAATTTAAGTTTCATAAGTTAGAACTTTCCTTATCAATTAAAAACTTTAATTTGCACCAATGCGTATAAAGGTTTAGATTATCCTAATTAAACACATTTGACTTAAATGTCTAAACTAAAAACTCGTAAATCAGCTGCTAAAAGATTTAAAGCTACTGCGACGGGTAAATTCATGCGAAGAAGAGCTTTCCATAATCATTTACTTGATCATAAAAGCTCCAAATTAAAAAGACATCTATCAACAAAAGCTGTAGTTGATGAAAGAGATGCTGATAATGTAAGATTAATGATTCCATACGCATAAATCTTTAACCAATTTTTATTTAGATATTCATGGCACGCGTAAAAAGAGGCAACATAGCCAGAAAAAGAAGAAACAAAATCTTAAATCTTGCAAAAGGTTTCAGAGGCGGCAACAAAAATCTTTTCAGAACCGCAAATCAAAGAGTGATGAAAGCTCTTTGTAATGCTTACAGAGATAGAAGAAGAAGAAAAAGAGATTTTAGAAGACTTTGGATTTCTAGAATTAATGCATCTGCCAGAATAAATGGAACAAATTACAGCAAGTTAATAAATGGCATGAAAAATTCAGAAATTATCATTAACAGAAAAATGCTTGCTCAATTAGCATTAAACGATCCTAAGTGTTTTGAAAAAATTGTTTCTTCCGTTAGTAATTAGAAAAAAGAATATAATTTAAAAAAGAAATTATAAATAATGGAAATTTCTTCCTTTCAATCCTATTTAATAATACTTTTTATTGTATTAATAATAATTTCTATTTTCGTATTCAGACAATTCCTTAAAACAAGAAGTGAAGAATTAAATTTAGTAAAATTCGAGCAGAAAGGTTTAGAATCTCTCACTCAAGCTACAGAATTATATGAATTTGGGTCTATTCAGATAAAAAAAAGATTATATCCTGAAGCAACTAAAACTTTTTTAAAAGCAATTGAAAATTATGAAAATGAACCTGAAGAAGCCAAAGCCATAATAAATAATGCTTTAGGCTTTTCTTATGCTGCTCAAAATGAATTTAAAAAAGCAATTAAACACTACAACTCTGCGATAAAATCGCTGCCAGAATATCCTATAGCCCTAAATAACCTCGCATCAGCCCAACAGCGTTTACTTGAATACGACTTGGCATATGCAACTTATCAAAAGGTTTTGGTTATAGATCCAAAAAACAAAACAGCAATTAAAAAAAGTAAAGAGTTAGAAAAAAGAAATAATTACAAACCTTATAAAGGTATTAAAGATAAGGGATTCTAAATATGAAAAATTATTCATCTCTACTAATTGGAGGAAAGCAATTTTCCAGTAGATTAATGGTGGGTACTGGCAAATACCAATCTAATCAAGATATGGTAGAAAGTCTGTCAAATTCTGAAACAGAAATTATAACCGTCGCTGTTAGAAGAATTAAAAATGATCAGACCGGAGAAAATTTACTCGAAAAGATCAACTGGAAAAAATACTGGATGCTTCCTAATACAGCTGGTTGTGTTAATTCCGATGAGGCAGTCAGGATAGCAATTTTAGGAAGAGAGCTTGCAAAATTGTCTGGTCAAGAAGAAAATAATTTTGTGAAGTTAGAAGTAATTCCTGACAAAAAGTATTTGCTACCAGATCCAATAGAAACCCTTAAAGCAGCAGAAATTTTAATAAAAAAGGGTTTTGCTGTACTTCCCTATATCAATGCAGATCCTATTCTTGCAAAAAGACTAGAAGAAGTAGGTTGTGCAACTGTAATGCCATTAGGCTCACCTATTGGCTCAGGGCAAGGTTTATTAAATTTATCAAATATAGGGATAATTATTGAGAATGCAAAAGTGCCAGTAATAATTGATGCTGGAATTGGGGTGCCAAGTGAAGCTTCTCAAGCCATGGAACTTGGAGCTGATGGGGTCTTAATCAATAGTGCAATAGCACAAGCTGAAAATCCTCCTCTAATGGCTCAAGCGATTAATTATGGTGTAAAAGCTGGCAGGCAGGCTTTTCTGGCAGGAAGAATTAAAAAACAAGACTTTGCGGTAGCAAGTTCACCTGAAAAAAACATACCTATCTAATTCTTAAATCGAGCAAAGTTTAAAAAGAGAGTAAAAATCTATTATTTGATTTTATTTATCGTATTAAGAAAGAAGATTTGAAACTATTTACAATGTTTTTTCGCAAATTGGAAGCACACTGTAGTAATTTAATAAATATATTATGAATCTATTAATTCTGGAGTTCTGAGTGAAAATTATTGTTCTAGGTGGAGATGGTTTTTGCGGTTGGCCTTGTGCGGTGAATTTAGCAGAGCAAAATCATGATGTAATTGTTGTCGACAATTTAAGTCGTAGAAAAATAGATATTGATCTTGAAGTAGAATCTTTAACTCCGATTTCTTCAATTACTGAAAGACTATCTGCGTGGGAAGAGATTGGAGGTAAGCCTATGAGATTTCTTAACATGGATATCTCTAAACAATATCAAAAATTATTAAATTTACTTATTGAAGAAAAACCAGATTCTGTGATTCATTTTGCTGAACAAAGAGCAGCTCCTTACTCTATGAAATCAAGTTTTACCAAAAGATATACAGTAGATAATAATGTTAATGGAACCCATAACCTTCTTGCTGCAATCGTAGAAAGTAATTTAGATATTCATGTAGTTCATTTAGGTACAATGGGAGTCTACGGTTATGGATCACATAGAGGTGCAACAATACCAGAAGGTTATTTAAAAGTTGAAGTTCCACAACCGGATGGAAGTCGCTTTGAAGAAGAAATATTACACCCTGCAAGTCCAGGAAGTGTTTACCATATGACTAAAACTTTAGATCAATTATTATTTCTTTATTACAACAAAAATGATCTTGTAAGAATTACTGATCTACATCAAGGTATTGTTTGGGGAACAAATACAGAAGCAACTTTAAAAGATCCTAGATTGACAAACAGATTTGACTATGACGGAGATTATGGAACTGTTCTAAATAGATTTCTTATGCAAGCTGCTATTGGATATCCATTAAGTGTTCATGGGACAGGAGGGCAAACAAGAGCATTTATACATATAAAGGACTCTGTAAAATGTGTACAACTTGCTCTTGAAAATCCGCCAAAACCTGGAGAAAGAGTCAAAATCTTTAATCAAATGACTGAAAGTCACCAAGTTGGAGAATTAGCTAAAAAAGTTGCAACTTTAACAGGGGCTGATATCAATTATTTACCAAATCCAAGGAACGAAGCAGTAGAAAATGATCTAATTGTTGATAATAAATGCTTTATAGAATTAGGTTTAAACCCAACGACTCTTGATAATGGCTTATTAGAAGAAGTTGTTGAAGTTGCTAAAAAATACTCCAATAGATGTGATCTTAAGCGCATACCTTGTATTTCATCCTGGACAAAAAAACAAGCTGAGGCTATAAAGACTAATTAAAATTTCTGACATAATTACCCTAAGAAAGTGAAAATTGCATTGTTTACCGAAACTTTTTTACCTAAAGTTGACGGCATAGTTACAAGACTGACTAAAACGATTGAATTTTTAATAAAAAATGGTGATGAAGTTATAATTTTTTGTCCAGAGGGGTGTCCAGAATCATATATGGGAGCAACTGTAGTTGGAGTTGCTGCAATGCCATTACCGTTATACCCAGAGTTGAAGCTCGGTTTACCAGGTCCTGCAGTTTCAGATAAATTAGAAAAATTTAACCCAGATTTGATACATGTTGTTAATCCAGCTGTACTTGGCTTAGGTGGCATATGGTTGGCGAAAACTAATAATATTCCTTTAATTGCTAGCTACCATACTCATCTTCCAAAATATCTAGAACATTACGGTATGGGTATGTTAGAGCCACTTTTGTGGGAATTACTTAAAGCAGCTCATAATCAAGCTTTGTTAAATTTATGTACTTCCAACGCTATGGTAAATGAGTTAAAAGATAAAGGTATTCAAAGGACTGCTCTATGGCAAAGAGGAGTAGATACTAAAAGTTTCCGACCAGATTTGAGAAGTGAAAAAATGAGAGAAAAATTATTTGGGAAATATAAAGATGCTAATTACCTATTGATTTATGTAGGAAGATTATCAGCAGAAAAACAAATTGAGAGAATTAAACCAGTCTTAGAAAGTATCCCTAATGCTTGTCTAGCACTTGTAGGTGACGGACCATATAGAAACCAGCTTGAAAAAATCTTCGAAAATACTAAGACTAATTTCATAGGATATTTATCTGGCGATCAACTTGCTAGCGCCTATGCCTCTGGAGATATATTCTTATTTCCCTCTAGTACAGAAACACTTGGGTTAGTTTTACTGGAAGCAATGGCGGCAGGATGTCCCGTTATCGGCGCAAACAAGGGAGGGATACCAGACATAATTAATGACGGGATTAATGGTTGTTTATATGATCCTGATGAAAAAGATAATGGGGAAAAAAGTTTGATTGAAGCGACAAAAAAAATTCTAGAGAATGAAGATAAAAGAGAAGTTATGAGGAAAGAGGCACGAAACGAAGCAGAAAAATGGGATTGGAATCAAGCAACGTTACAACTGAAAAATTATTATTCAGATACTCTCAAAGAAATAGATTAAAATTAATCTAAATTATGCTACGTGTGGAGGGGTAGGATTGCTATACGAACTTAAAGGAAGGATTAGAGTAGCTATATTTTGATTCTTTTCAGGCCTTTTTTTCTTTGAGAATTTTTTACCAAAAGGAACTCTTATAACATTAGTTCCCTCAATGGAAAAAATATTTACGTTATCTTCTGAAAAATTATTGACAAAATTTGGTAAGTCGACGTTTTTAATTGGCAAATGCTTAACATTACCAGATTTAGAATCTTTGGTCATAGCTTCAAATACCCCAAAAAATTTGATGCTCGAATATTGTAATAAAAAAATTTAAAAAAATTCTATAAGAAAATATTAAATTTTTATTTACATTGATGATAACTAAGTAAATACAAGTAAGCTAGTCCTTCAAGCACATTTTTTTTCTTCTAAAGTATCTCCTTGATTTACATTGCAAGAACAAATTAAATTGCGATCTCCATATGCATTATTAATCCTAGAAACTGAAGACCAAAACTTAAAAGTTGTTGGAGTTTTATAAGGAAAAGAGGCTTTTTCTTTTGAATAAGGATAATTCCAATTATCAGCAATCAACTCTTTCAGCGTATGGGGAGAATTGCTTATTACATTATTATTATTTAATTCGATATTATTTTCTATTTCACTGATTTCTTCTCCAATCAATAGCATAGCCTCACAAAATCTATCTAATTCTGCCAAACTTTCACTTTCAGTAGGCTCTATCATTATAGTCTCTGGAACAGGCCAACTTATAGTTGGGGCATGAAAACTATAATCTATTAATCTTTTAGCTAAATCATTTACACTCAAACCAGTTTTGGATTTTAAATCTCTAAAATCTAAAATACATTCATGTGCGACAAAATTATTTTTTCCTTTATAAAGAATCTTGAATTTATGCTTTAAAGAATTTGCAATATAATTTGCAGATAAAATTGCATGCGCAGTTGCTTTCCTTAAACCACTAAGACCAGCCATTTTTATGTACATCCAACTTATTGGAAGAATACTTGCACTCCCATGCTTGGCAGAAGATACGTAATTAGAACTATTAGGCGAATTATTATCCATTAAAGAATGAGTAGGAAGAAATGGGCTTAAAGTTTCTGATGCAGCAACTGGACCTACTCCTGGACCACCACCTCCATGTGGAATGCAGAATGTTTTATGTAAATTCAAATGACAAACATCAACACCATAGTTACCGGGTTTGCATAATCCAACCTGAGCATTCAGATTTGCTCCATCTAAATAGACAAATCCTCCCACAGAGTGAATTAAGTCACATATATTTCTGATTTGTAATTCGAAAACTCCATGAGTAGATGGGTAGGTCAACATAAGGGCTCCTATTTGGTTATCAAATTTCTTGACCTTGATCGACAAATCTTGAAAATCAATATTTCCTTCTTCATCACATTCAACAGTTAAAACATCAAAACCTGCCATAACTGCACTGGCAGGATTTGTTCCATGAGCACTTTTAGGAATTAAACATTTTTTTCTTGAAAGTTCACCTCTTGATTCAAAATAAGAATTTATTGCCAATAAACCTGCAAACTCTCCCTGAGAGCCTGCATTTGGTTGAAAAGAAACCGACTTTAAACCAACAATATCACTTATCCATTTTTCTAGGTCAGATATTATTTTTGAATAGCCCTTAGTTTGATCTGGTGGAGAAAAAGGATGAATGGAAGATAAATTAGCCCAAGAGACTGGATTTAACTCTGCTGCAGAATTTAACTTCATGGTACAGCTTCCTAATGGCATCATTCCATCCACCAAAGAAAAATCTTTTTCAGCAAGTCGGAATATATATCTCATTAATTCAGTTTCACTTTGGTAATTTGTGAATATATCTTGCTGCATCCAATCACTGGATCTCAAAGCTAAACTTTCAAGATGAAATCCTTTATCAAAAGTTATATGCTTTAAATCCTCTTTTTTTTCTATAACGTTTGCTATGAAAGTCACAATATCTTTGATTTCTTTTTCATTACTAAGCTCATCTAAAGAAATCCCAAAGCCGGTTGAATCTTGAATAGTTGATCCCAATGGCAAAATTCTTAAGTTATAACCATTTTTTAAAGCTTCATTATGGATCTTTTGGGAGTGCTCAGAATAAATGTCAACACTATCAAATCTAATCCCATCAGGAATATCAAAACCTAAATCAACCAAACATGATTCTAAATTTATCCTCAACTCCACTAATCTCTTAGCAATTTGTGTTAATCCAGAGGGGCCATGATAAATAGCATAAAAAGAAGAAATTATGGCTAACAAAGATTGAGCAGTACAAATGTTACTAGTGGCCTTCTCCCTTCTAATATGTTGCTCTCTTGTTTGCAAAGCTAATCTTAAAGACTTTTCTCCATTTCTAGAGAGGGTTTGCCCAACAATTCTTCCAGGTATAAGCCTTTTATATTTTTCGCTACATGCAAAATATGAGGCATGGGGGCCACCATAACCCATTGGAACTCCAAATCTTTGCATACTACCCACTGCAACATCAACACCAAATTCAGAAATTGGTTTTATTAAAACTTGTGCCAGTGGATCAATAGATGCCGTTACAATAATTTCTGATCTATGTGCTTGGGATATTAAGAATGTGGGATCAAATAATTCTCCATTTTTACCTGGTAATTGTAACAAAATTCCAAAAACATCATCATAATTAGGAAGGTTGGTTTGACTAAAGCGTTTTAAGGATATTCCCAAAGGTTTTGCTCTGGTTTGTAGAACATTAAAAGTATGATCAAAAACATTTGATTCAACTAAGTACACTTTTGAAGATTTATTTTTTCTTGTGGCAAAACTCATGGCCATAGCTTCTGCAGCAGCAGTACCCTCATCTAACAAAGATGCATTAGCGACAGAGAATCCTGTAAGTTCACAAACAATAGTCTGAAAATTAAATAGAGCTTCTAACCTTCCTTGAGCAATTTCTGCTTGGTATGGAGTATAAGACGTGTACCATCTAGGATTTTCGAGAACATGTCTTTGAATTACTTTAGGCATGTGATTGTCATAATAACCAAGGCCTATTAGTGATCTCATTTTGGTATTTTTCTGCGCAATCTCTTCTAATTCATTTAAAGCCTCAATTTCTGAACAACCTTGGGGCAATATTTCTGAAGATTTATCTTTAAGACGAATATCCTCAGGTATAACTTTATTTATAAATTGATCAATATTATTAAAACCAAGCTTTTTAAGCATAATTCTCTCATCATTATCTCCTAACCCAAGATGCCTATCTATAAACAAATCGGACCCAAATTTGGATGTCATATTAAAATATTTTTCTTTAAAATAGCTCTTTTTAAAAAGTTTGCCTTATTTTGGTACAACCTTTGATTTATATTCCTCAGAACTCATCAAATCAGCAATTGATACTTTTGATGCTGGTTTCAGAATGACTAACCAACCTTCTCCAATTGGATCATTCTGTAAAAGCTCAGGGTTATCAATAACACTTTCATTTACGGATACTATTTCCCCTGAAAAAGGCAGGTAGACTTCCTCAACGGCCTTAACAGATTCTATTGTTCCGAAAGTCTCACCTTTCTCTAAATTCGTCCCTTGATCAGCTAACTCAACAAAAACAATATCTCCTAATTGATCAATAGCAAATTCACTAACTCCTATTTTTAACAATCCTTTCTCTTCCAAAATATATTCATGGGTATCAGCATAGTTGAGATTTTCTGGAAACTGGTAAGACATGATTAAGTCGATAAAGAAATTAGAGAATCCTTTGAAATTAATTTTTCATCTAATAATTCAGATAATAATTGAATTAATGCAATTTTGATGTGAGCCATGTGAGAACCACCTTGAACAAAAATATTGTAAGGATCTCTTAGAGGAGCATCAGCGGAAAATTCACTTGTACTACCTTCAATAAATGTACCTCCTGCCATTAATAATTTTGAATCATATCCATCCATTGGTGATGGAACAACATTTAGAAAAGAATCTACTGGTGAAGAATTTTGAAAGGATTGACAAACTTTTTGTACCAAATCAGGATTATTCAATCTTACTGACTGAATAAGATCAGATCTATAAGTTGCTGGCTCTGGCAAAACCTTAAATCCTAAATTTTTAAAAACTGCGGCAACCATATCCGCACCTTTTAATGATTCGTGAACAATTTGTGGTGCTAAAAACAAACCCTGTAAAATTAATCTTCCAAGTCCAAAATTTATTCCTGCAGATGAACCAATACCTGGTGCAGTCAATCTAGAACATGCCATCTCAACCAACTCTGCATCTCCTGCAATGTACCCACCAGTAGGAACGATTGTTCCTCCCAAATTTTTAATCAATGATCCAGCAATTATATTTGCCCCTTTAGAAATTGGTTCACTATCTTCAACAAGCTCTCCGTAACAGTTATCAACAAAACATATGCAATTAGGATCAAGAGAATGAATCAGACTACAAATCTTCCCTATCTGATGATTCGTCAGAGATTTTCTCCAACTATATCCACAACTTTTTTGTATGAATACTAATTTGAATGAATTTTCTTTAAAAGAATGAACAATTTTTTCTTCAAAAGAATCAAAATTCTCGCAGATATTTATTTGCTTATATTCAATCTCAAAATCTTTAAGTGATCCTTTACCTCCTCCCCTTATTCCTATCACTTCTTCTAATGTGTCATATGGTTGTCCTGTCAGAGATAACATTACGTCTCCAGGTCTAAGAATTCCAAATAAGACAGAACTTATTGCATGCGTTCCACTTACAAATTGCATTCTCACAGCTGCTTTTTCAGCTAGAAACAATCTTGCAAAAACCGCATCAATTTTTTCTCTAGATATATCATCATGACCACTACCAGAGGATTGATTGAAATGACTAGTAGAAATTTTTTCTTCCTTAAAAATTGTCAAAATATTTTCTAATTTCTGGAAAACCTGATTGGATCTTTCTTGAAAAACTTTACTTAAACTCTCTTCTATAGAAAGAACAGCATTTTCAGCCAGTTTTAAGTTATTATTTTGTGTCATTAATTATAAAACTGATGTTATTTTTCAGAAGCAAAATTTCTTAATTCTGCCAGGAAAGCATTGGGTCCTCTACCCTGGAAATAAGAGAGTTTTTTTGAAGCCTCATATAAATCAAGTAGTTCTCCATCTAATTCTTCTGCCGTATAGTCTCTAATACCTGCTATTACCTCAGCAAAACGTTCTCTACGGGTAGATTTATTGACAGCATAGGCTTCCATTACCTCAATTTTACATGATCTCCAAGCCTTATTCTGACAAAAATGCACTGAAAGAGCATCACTTAAAGCAGAAGCTTCTTCATCTTCTATGTACCAGTCAAAAGATGAAGGGAGAGATTTTAATCCTGAAAATATCTCAAATAACTCCCCGGCAGACAAAGGATTACCAGAATCATTTTTTAAGGGTAATGCAGACTCTTGCAAAGATTTCCATAACTCTGGGTAATCACTTTCTAAACGATCCCTGATTTTCTCTATACCTTGATCAAGAATCGTATTAACTTGAGCTAAAGCAAGAAAAACTTCAGGCCCAGGCGAAGATAACTTTCCATTTCTAAGATTAGAAATTTGCGAATTATGAACTTTACCTAAATCAAGAATTTCAGAAAGTAATGGCAAAACCCTATGTGACCATCCATTTCTCTCATGCCAGAGGTGTATCAAATGAGCCATAGCCCTTCGACCTCTAGATAATTTATCGCGATATCCGAGACTCACAGATAATTAAACTTATCAATAGTATAGTATGATAATATTACATATCGGTAATTTTGAAAATAGTATTTCAATATCATGAACTCAGTAATTTTCCAAGAAACAGCAAAATTAAAAAAACCTGTACCAGCTGAAAAAGTTATAGAACTCTCAGAAAAATTATTAGAACCTTCCAACCATTCAAAAAAATATCCTCCAAGACTACATAAAACTTGGGGAACGATAATTTTCATGGTAGCAATTCATATTCTTTCGCTTTTAGCTTTGCAACCAAATTTTTGGAGTCTCCCTGCAGTCATTTCATTATTATTTTTTTACTGGGTAACTGCTTGTTTAGGAGTCACTCTTGGATATCACAGATTGTTATCACATAGATCGTTCATTGTTCCAAGATGGTTAGAAAGATTTTTTGCTACCTGTGGGGCTTTAAGTTGCCAACATGGACCTATTGATTGGGTGGGTTTGCATAGGCATCACCACTCTTTTTCAGATACAGAAGTAGATCATCACAACAGCAAAAAAGGTTTTTGGTGGAGTCATATGGGTTGGATGTTCAAAGACGTTGAAGCACTAAAAGCTGTTCCAAAACTAAGTGCAGATTTAATTAAAGATCCATACTATAGATTCCTAAATAAATATTTTTTAATTTTACAAATTCCTATTGGACTTTCTTTGTACGCAATAGGACAAAAATTAGGAGTAGGTGGTTGGGCTTTAGTACTATGGGGAATTCCCTTAAGACTTGTAGTCGTCTATCACATAACTTGGCTAGTAAATTCGGCTACTCATTGTTGGGGTAAGGCGCCATTTGAAAGTGGTGATTCATCCAAAAATAATGCGTGGGTTGCTGCATTAACATTTGGAGAAGGTTGGCATAATAATCATCATGCATTTCCCAATTCGGCAAAACAAGGATTATTTAGAGGTCAAATCGATATAACGTGGGAACATATTAAGATTCTTGCTAAATTTGGTCTTGCAAAAAAAGTAAAGTTACCCTCTAGGTCTTATTATTAACTGTATTGTTCAATATTTTCATGGCTAAAAGAGTACAAGTTGCATTAACTGAATCAATCGCATCACTTGGTAAAGAAGGCGATCTAGTTGAAGTAGCACCTGGATATGCAAGAAATTTCCTACTACCTTATGGAAAAGCAATGAATGTAACACCAGCTGTTCTTAAACAAATTGAAAGGAAAAAAGAGAAAGAAAGAATTGCTGCTGATAAATTAAAGC
The DNA here is from genome assembly GCA_003279535.1 of Prochlorococcus sp. AG-402-C22. Lineage (GTDB taxonomy): Bacteria > Cyanobacteriota > Cyanobacteriia > PCC-6307 > Cyanobiaceae > Prochlorococcus_A. Next base: position 11,469 of record QCHO01000009.1, on the reverse strand, counting down.
AAGAAGCTTTAGACTTCCAAACTGCATTATCAACAATAGGTAGATTCACTATTAAAAAACAGGTTGGAGAAGATGGTGTGCTTTTTGGAACAGTTACCAATGGGGATGTTGCAGAAGCAATTGAAGCAGCAACCAAAAAAGAAATTGATAGAAGAAATATCACAGTTCCTGATATTCATAATTTAGGTTCCTTTACTGCAAAAATAAAATTACATCAAGAGGTAAGTGCAGAAGTAAATATTGAAGTAACAAGTTAATCAATTTGTTGCATTATTTTGAAAAGTAGCCAGAGTATGTATCTAAGCAATTAAAGATATGGTTTCGGTACCTTTTCCAAATAATGGGCAAAATAAAAACTTTAAAAAAGATTTTAATAGTGAAAATGCTGGATTAGTACCTCCTCAAAACATTCAAGCTGAGGAAGCTGTACTTGGTGGCATACTACTTGATCCAGACGCAATTGGCAGAATTGCAGACTTAATTAAACCTGAAGCTTTTTATATAAATGCTCATCAAGAGATTTATAGAACAGCATTAATGTTGCATACCCAAGGGAAACCAACTGATTTAACATCAATGAGTGCATGGTTAGCAGATAATGGATCACTAGAAAAAATTGGCGGAAACAACAAACTTGTAGAGCTAGTGGAAAATGTATCCTCTACAGCATCCATAGAACAAGTCACTAATTTAATTAATGACAAATTCATGAGAAGGCAACTTATCAGATCTGGAAATGAGGTAGTTCAACTAGGTTTTGATCAGACTCAAGATACTAATGAGGTTCTTGATAAAGCTGAGCAAAAAATATTTGAAATCAGTCAAGAAAAACCTTCAAAAGGTCTGACTCAAGCAGCTGAAATACTTACAAGTACTTTCAATGAAATAGAGTCGCGATCATTAGGTACTTCAGTAGCTGGAATTCCCGTAAATTTTTACGACCTTGATGCGATGACTCAAGGCTTTCAAAGAAGTGATTTAATAATTGTTGCTGGAAGACCTTCAATGGGGAAAACTTCAATGGTTCTTAATTTAGCTAAGAATGTTGCGCAATCTCAAGATTTACCTGTGTGCGTATTTAGCCTTGAAATGAGTAAAGAACAGTTGACATATAGATTACTTTCTATGGAAGTTGGAATCGAAAGTGGCAGGTTAAGAACAGGAAGATTACAACAAGATGAATGGCCGTTACTTGGAGAAGGTATCAATTCATTGGGTCAATTACCAATATTTATAGATGATAAACCTAACTTAAGTGTTTTAGAGATGAGATCTCTGTGCAGAAGATTAATAGCTGAACAAAAAAAAGAACTTGGATTAATCGTAATTGATTATCTCCAATTAATGGAAGGAACTACCCCTGATAATAGAGTGCAAGAACTTTCAAGAATAACAAGAGGTCTTAAAAGTATGGCCAGAGAATTAAAGGTACCTGTAGTTGCTTTGTCTCAACTTAGTAGAGGAGTAGAATCTAGAACAAATAAAAGACCAATGTTAAGCGACCTAAGAGAATCAGGATCTATTGAACAAGATGCAGATTTAGTTTTAATGATCTATAGAGATGAATACTATAATCCAGAGACTGAAGATAGAGGGATAACAGAGATCATTGTCACTAAACATAGAAATGGGCCCGTAGGAACTGTTAAATTATTATTTGAACCTCAATTTACGAGATTTAGGAATTTAGCTAATTAAATCGATCCTAAAATGCAAGATCATCAATCAACAAATGAATCTTTTGACATCATCGTTATTGGAGGAGGACATGCAGGATGCGAAGCAGCTATAACAACAGCAAAATTAGGGTTTTCGACAGCCTTATTTACAATCAATTTAGATAGGATTGCCTGGCAACCTTGTAATCCTGCAGTTGGCGGACCAGCAAAAAGTCAGTTGGTTCATGAAGTTGATGCATTAGGTGGAATTATTGGTAAATTAGCTGATGAGACATCTATACAAAAAAGAATATTGAATTCAAGTAGGGGGCCAGCTGTATGGGCATTAAGAGCTCAAACAGATAAAAGAGAATACTCAAAAAGAATGATCGAAATACTACAAAATACAGACAATTTATCTTTGAAAGAAGCAATGATTACTGAACTGGATATTGCAAAAACTGAAGAAATTGGATTCAACTCAAAAAAAATCATAAAAAAAAGAATAAAGGGTGTAAAAACATTCTTTGGTAGTTATTATTCAGCGAAATCAGTCATCATAACTGCTGGAACTTTTTTAGAAGGCAAAATATGGATAGGAAATAAATCAATGTCAGCTGGTAGATCTGGCGAACAAGCTGCACAAGGTCTTACTCAAAACTTGCACGAAATTGGTATCAAAACAGAACGTTTAAAAACAGGAACTCCAGCGAGAGTTGACAAAAAAAGTATCATTTTTGATGAATTAGATGTTCAACCTAGTACTGCAGCTGATAAATATTTTTCGTTTGACCCAGATATCAAAAATAATATGCCCCAAGTTAGTTGTCATATCACAAGAACAACTTCTAAAACACATCAACTAATTAGAGATAATTTACATTTAACCCCAATTTACGGCGGTTTTATTGATAGTAAGGGGCCAAGATATTGTCCATCTATTGAAGATAAAATCGTTAAATTTGCTGATAAAGAATCACATCAAATTTTCTTAGAACCAGAAGGAATTAATACCCCAGAAATATATGTTCAAGGATTTTCTACAGGTTTACCAGAAAATATTCAATTAGAACTTTTAAGAACCTTACCTGGATTAAGTGAATGTAAAATGCTGCGACCAGCATATGCTGTCGAGTATGAATATATACCTGCAACACAGCTCCAAAAATCACTCGAAACGAAAGAAATTGAATATTTATTTAGCGCTGGACAAATTAATGGAACTACTGGTTATGAAGAAGCAGCAGCACAGGGACTTGTTGCAGGAGTAAATGCGACAAGAAAACTAAACAAAAAAGATCCAATAATATTTACAAGAGAAAGCAGCTATATAGGAACAATGATTAATGATTTAATTACCAAAGATCTCAAAGAACCATACAGAGTTCTCACTAGTAGAAGTGAATATAGGTTAACCCTTAGAGGAGACAATGCAGATAGGAGATTAACTCCATTAGGTTATCAAATAGGTCTAATTGATGAGAAAAGATGGTCGGCCTATCAAGAAAAAATGAAACTCCTCGAAGAAGAAAAATTGAGATTAAAAAACACCCGTTTAAAAAATACCGATGAAATAGCAAAAAAAATAGAATTAGACACGGGATCAAAAATCAAGGGCTCAACAACTTTTAAAGAACTCTTAAAAAGACCAAACTTTCATTATTCAGATCTAATTAAATATAATTTGACTGAGAAAGATCTTGCTTCTGCAATACAGGAGGGTGTTGAAATAGATATTAAATACGAGGGTTACCTTAAAAGACAAAAAAACAACATTGAACAAATAAATCGTCAAAGCTCTAAATCTCTCCCTCAAGAAATAAATTATGAAAAGATAGATACATTATCTTTAGAAGCTAGAGAAAATTTGAATAAGATAAGACCGAAAAATTTTGGTGATGCTTCAAAAATTCCTGGGGTTAGCAAAGCTGATTTAACTGCTTTACTTGTTTGGCTAAAAATTAGAGAGATAAAAAAAGAAAAGGCAAATATTTTTGCTGAAAAAAAGTTATCATCTTAAAAGCAATCTTTTATAGCACTGAATAATAAACTTTTTAACTCGCCAAAAATAATATGGGAAGAAAAAGCCTCTACTTTTTTAGTGAAAAATTCACTTCCAAAAATATCTGGTCCATGGAAATTAATGCTGCTTGGGGATGGAAGTCCAACTAGACATCTACAACTTTTAACTAATCAAGAAACAAAAATTAAATTAATTTCAATGCAACTAGATCCTCTTTGCAGTCGAGAGGGTCCTAAAGAATTGAATCAGTTAAACGGCCCTTTAATTAGAAGACAAGTATGGATTAAAAACAATAATAAAAACTTAGCATGGGCTGAAAGTTGGTGGAATGCAGATCAAGTGAGTGACAATTTAAAAGCTAAAGAAGAACCAATTTGGAAAAATTTGACGCAAGACAGATCAGAATTGTTTAGAGAAGTTGATCGAATTTCACTTGTAAATTCAAAATGGTTAGAAGATCAATTTTGTGTTAAAGGTCCATTCTGGTCAAGAAATTATAGATTTTTTCGTGACAAAAAGCCCCTAACAATTATTAGAGAGGTTTTCAATCCACATTTAGAAAGTTTATTAGGTTATTCAGGCATTAAAGAATTTACGAAACTATACTCTTCTTCTTCTTGATCTAGGAAGATTTCTTGATTTTGATTGACCTTGTTGGTTTAATTGATCTCTTGATGAATTATTCTCTTTTTCTGAATCTCTTTGCCATCTTTCAACTTTGAAATCCATTTCATCTGGCCAATCTTCGTCTTTACTCTCTTTCCAATAAGGTAATTTTTTTTGCTCGGTTGTCTGTAAATTTTTTGGTTGCCTTAAAGATATTGCTTCTAAAGGTCGTTTGGAATAAGGTTTATTAGATTCATAAGAATTTGATTCTCTAGTAAATGTCTTAATATCGCTATTATCATCGTAAAAATTATCATCATTCCAATCATCATTATCTTCATCAAAAAATAAATCCACTTTTTCAGATACCCATCTTCCTACTTTTTTAACACCCTTACTTGTTATTCCTTGAAAATCTGAGTTCCTTCTTTTACCTGGCCTAGCACCAGATACTCCATCAACGAATTGTCTTCCAGTTTCAAAAATTTTATCAACTTGTTTATCAACAATATTTCTATCAAAACTATTTCTAAGATTTCTAATTCTCCTTGAATCCATAAATTATTATGCTTTTTAAAATATAAATTACATTAAAAAAATAAATAATTCCAAATATAGAAACAAAAACACATCTTATTATTTCTAATCAAACAAAATTAAACACTTTTTATTCCAGGATCCATTAAAAAAATTTAAACAACATTTTTTACAGGCAATATTTTTTATTCTTTTCCTATAAAAAAATTTCTCACCACAATTTTGACAAGTTCCTATATATTTTAATTCTCTCCTCTCTATAGGAAATGAATGCCTTACAGCAATTTGAAAATTCTTCTCTTTCGCATTAATTTCATGCATTTTTTCTAAAAAATTTGGACCATGTATCTCATTTTTCTGTAATATCCTATCTACCCATGCATGAATCATTTCATGACATAAAGTACTGTTTATTTCACAAGTGGATAATTTACTCAAGATAGGTTTCGATAAGATAATTTCAGAATCTACAAGGCCATTAATTCGTTTTCTTTTATAAAAACCAGCAGTAGTTTTTAATCTATTATCACTCCATCTAACTTTGACTAAAGGTTGATTATTAACCGTTAAAGAATTTTCAAAATATTGGCTATTAAATCTATGAAATAAGGGTAAAAGAGGAATTACAGGCATTATGGATTAAAATTAGTATTATTTTGACAAAAAAAGCCATCAAAAACGATTTCTTTTCTTAAAGTAATAAAAAACTCAAATTAACATGGATGCAACACTAGTTAAAGATATCGGAATTAAAGCATTATTAGTTGGAGGAGCAGTACTAGTTTCTTTTTGGACTTTTAATGCAGTAAAATTAGTTATAAGCGCCAGAGGAATTAATCCATTAGTAAGAAAGTTTTTTGATCAAATAGCTGCAGGCAGAATTGATGCAGCCTATGGTTTGACTACAAAAACTTATAAAACTCATGTTAAACGCCAAGACTTTCTTAAATTTTTAGCTAGTTTAAACCTCAATAAATACAGAAATTTAAAATCAGGAAGACCTAGAGTTCAAGAAGATCAAATCATTATAACTTTGAATTTAAAATCAGAAGACAAACAAGATGAGCTCCCATTAGATTTTACTTTTGCAAAAACTGACAATGACTGGAAAATAGACAGAATAGCTAAAGTGAATTAATAATTTCTTGTGAGGCAAAAAGAATTGTTTAAAGAAGAAATAATACATCAATTAGAATTACACCCAAGTAGATTAGATAAAGAAAAAATCATCTCAGAAGCAATGGAAGAAGGTATAGATGATTTTTTTGAAGGAATCCGTATGGCACTTGATCCATTGGTAACTTTTGGTGTAAAAATCGTTCCTGAGAAAGAGAATGACAAAAGTCAAAATTTTTTATGGGAAGATTTTAGAAAATTAGCAAATAAGCTTATTCAAAGAGAACTTACTGGTCACGCTGCTCGCGATGCAATCCTTACAGCTATGGAATCTGCAACAAAAGAGGAGTGGAATGGATTTTATAGAAGAGTTTTAATTAAAGATCTTAGATGTGGTGTATCTGAAAAAACAATCAATAAGATAGCAAAGAAATTTCCCAAATATGCTATTCCTATTTTTTCTTGTCCTTTAGCTCATGACAGTGCAAATCATGAAAAAAAAATGATAGGAAAAAAGCAAATTGAAATCAAATTAGATGGCGTACGCGTCTTAACTATTATTAGACAAAATAAAGTAGAAATGTTTTCTCGTAATGGGAAACAATTCCATAATTTTGGTCATATTATCTCAGAAATAGAAAACGTCTTAAAAGAAGACCCAGCACCTTATGACTTAGTACTCGATGGTGAAGTAATGAGTGCAAACTTTCAAGATTTAATGAAACAGGTACATAGAAAAGATGGCAAACAAACCAAAGACGCAGTTCTCCACCTATTTGACTTATGTCCCCTTGAAAACTTCCAAAAAGGGAGATGGAACACCAAACAAACAGCAAGAAGTTTATTAGTTAAAAAATGGGTAGCAAAACATTCTATGCTTCTAAAACATATACGAACACTTGAATGGGAGAATGTAGATCTAGACACCATTGATGGACAGAAAAGATTTGTAGAGCTTAATAAATCTGCCGTGGAAGGTGGATATGAAGGAGTAATGATTAAAGATCCTGATGCTATGTATGAATGTAAAAGAACACATAGTTGGTTAAAAGCAAAACCGTTCATTGAAGTCACTTTAAAAGTTGTATCGGTAGAGGAAGGGACAGGCCGCAATAAAGGTAGACTAGGAGCAATCTTGGTAGAGGGTAAAGATGATGGGTATGAATACAGTCTTAGTTGCGGAAGCGGATTTAGTGATATCCAACGTGAAGAATATTGGTCAAAACGTAAGCATCTCGTTGGTCAACTTGTAGAAATCAGAGCTGATGCAAAAACTAAATCCAAGGATGCTATGGCTTTTAGTCTTAGGTTTCCTAGATTCAAATGCTTTAGAGGATTTAAAGCTGGAGAAAAAGTTTAAATTTTAAAAAATTATTCAACAAAGTAGTCAATGATAAATGTGGTTTTTAAATAAAAAAACTTAAAATATTGGCTATAAAATGTAATTATCAAGACTTTTGAGAGACTTATGACGAAGAAAACAGTTTTCAACTACATAAAAACACCTTGTGGACAGGCAAAATATATCGAATTAGAAGCCAATAAAACTTTGTTAGGTAAATTTAGGCTATTTTGGTTTATCTTAATTGCATCTATTAGAGATTGGAATATTAAAGATTAAATTCTTCAGAGTTTTCAAAATATTCTCTGGAGTATTTAGCTAAGAAATATACAACCAAAAAAGTTGAAACAACTCCGATGATAGTCATATACAAATTATTTGGTGATTGCACATTTTTTAACTCCTGGAGACTTTTTGCCAAACTACCTATTGAGCAATAAAGAAAAGTTCCTGGAATAATTCCAAGAAGGCCAAGAGAGAAATCTCTAAATTTAATATTATTCAAACCATAAAAATAATTTAGAATACTGAAGGGAAATATCGGAGATAATCTCGCTAAAAAAATTAATTTTAGTCCGCCTTTTTCTACTACTTTCTCCATAACACTTAATTTTGGATAACGGCTAAAAAGGTTTTTTAGCTTTTTTGCAAAAAAAGTTTTTGATAAATAAAATGCAACTGATGCCCCAATGGAAGCGGAAATGAAAACGATAATTGATCCTAAATATGAGCCATATAAAAAACCTGATAATAAAGATAACCAAGAAGCTGGAAGTATTAATAAAACAATTAAAATATAAATACAAACAAACGATAAGATGCCAATTCCAGTATTAAAAAAAAAAGACAAATTATAAATATTTTCTAGGAATATATTCATTCTCAATTCAATAGTTCGAGTTTTTTAGTAATTCTATCCTTTTGCACCGAACCCTCATTTAATTTAAATCTGCATTCATCAACAATATCTTTTGGAGCCTTATCAACGAAATTTTTATTAGATAATCTCTTATTTAAATTGTCTAATTCAATAGTCACCTTTTTTAAATCCTTGGTTAACCTTTCCTTTAATGCATCTATATTTACAAAATCCTGAAAAGGTAAGTAAACCTCTAAATCACTAATTATCCCAGAAAAAGATTTAGCAAACTCTTTTTTATCAACAGCATTAGTTTTAAAAATAAATACTTCAGAAGATTTAGTTAAAGTTTTAATATCGTCAACTAAAGTTTTTAAAAAATCAATCAATTCATCATTGTCTGAAATTAAATATACAGGACCTTTTTCTGATGGCTTAAGACCTAATTCAGCTCTCAAATTTCTAATCAGCCTAATAATTTCAAAGAGTTGCTGAAAAGAATTATCAAGCTTATTATCAACGAATTTATTTTCGTGAATTGGCCATTTTTGAAGAGCTAATAATGCATTATCTGGTTTCAGTTGCAGTACATGCCAAAGTTCCTCAGTAATGTGCGGCATAAAAGGATGAATCATTACCAAAATATCATTGAGCACTTTTATTAAAACTTTTTCAGATATTTGTCTATTTTTAGTCTCTTTATTATTAAACCTTTGTTTAGCAAATTCTACATACCAGTCACAAAAATCATTCCATGCAAATTCATATAGAAGTTTCGCAGATTCTCCCAATTTATATTCTTTCAACAAAGCAGCGACTTTTATATTTACCTGATTCAATTTCGATAAAATCCACTTATCACATAACTCTAAAGAAGTTTCATCACTCTCATTAAGCGAATAATTATTGTTAGAAGTTTTATTAATTAAAACAAATTTAGTTGCATTCCATAATTTATTCGCAAAGTTTCTTGAGGCTTCAACAGTTGAAGATGTATCTTTTTTCCTATCAAAATCAAGCCGGATATCTTGTCCAGCGCCTGCAACTTCTCGAATTAAAGCAAATCGTAGAGCATCAGAACCATATTTATCAATTAATAGTATTGGATCAATACCATTACCTGAACTTTTACTCATTTTTTTATTGTTTTCATCTCTAACTAGACCATGAATATAAACATCCTTAAAAGGAATATTATTGGTAAAAGTATTCCCCATCATTGTCATTCTGGCCACCCAGAAGAAAATAATATCGAAACCAGTAACAAGAACATTATTTGGATACCATTTTTTAAAATCCGGATCATTTGTATTTGGCCAACCAAGAGTTGAGAATGGCCATAAACCACTTGAAAACCATGTATCCAAAACATCTTTATCACGAACCAATTTAATATTTAATCCAAATTTTTTATTAGCTTCGATTAAGGCATCTTCTTTATTTCTTGCAACTATATATGGAGTATTTTGTTCTATTGAGTCTTGAGAGTCATCTAAAACATACCATGCTGGTATTTGGTGCCCCCACCACAATTGCCGACTGATACACCAATCATTAATATTCTCTAACCAATCCTTATAAACTTTCTCCCAGCGTGGAGGAATAAACGATGGTTTTTTAGAATCAATTTCATTAAGACATCCTTGTGATATATCATCCATTTTCAAAAACCATTGTGTTGACAATAAAGGTTCAATTGGCACTTTACCTCTATCAGAAAAAGGAACAGTATGTTTATAATCCTCTATCTTTGTCAAAAGGCCTAAGTTATCCAATTCTTTGATAATTTTCTTTCTAGCCTCATATCTATCTAAATTCTGAAAAATACCTGCATTAATATTTAAAGTTCCATCTTTGTTCATTACATTAATCTGTTTTAAATTATGCCTTTTTCCTATTTCAAAATCATTTGGATCATGTGCTGGAGTAACCTTCACACAACCTGTACCAAAATCTTTATCAACATGTGAATCAGCGATAATAGGTATTTCTCTATCAACGAAAGGGACTTTTACTTTGACACCAATAAATTCTTTATATCTATCATCATCAGGATTAACTGCCACAGCAGTATCACCCAAAAGAGTTTCTGGTCTTGTTGTTGCAACTTCTAAATACTTATCTAACTGTTCACCACTTGCAGAAATTATAGGGTATTTAAAATGCCATAAATGACCATTTACTTCTTGCATTTCAACTTCAAGATCACTTACGGCAGATTGAGATTCAGGGCACCAATTAACCAAATATTCGCCTCTATAAATTAAATTCTTTTTATAGAGAATATTAAAAGCCTCAATAACTGCTTCATTTAATTTTTGATCAAGAGTGAATCTTTCTCTAGTCCAGTCAACTGAATATCCTATCCTTTTTAATTGAGAAACAATTCTTCCACCACTTTGTTCTTTCCAGTTCCATGCTCTTTTAAGAAATTCATCTCTTCCAATATCCTCGCTTGTTTTGCCTTCACTTTTTAATTGTTTTTCGAGAATAGTTTGAACAGCTATTGAAGCATGATCAGTTCCTGGTAAACACAAAACATTCTTTCCTAAAAGTCTTTGAAAACGTACAACAACATCTATCAAAGCCGTATTAAATGCATGCCCCATATGCAAAGATCCAGTTACATTTGGTGGCGGAATCACAACACAAAAAGGCTCCCCATCATCCTCAGGTTTAGGGCTAAACGCCTTTAGACTTTCCCATTTTTCTTGCCACTTTTTCTCTACTTCAAAAGGTGAATAATTCTCTAAAGATAATTGATCATTCATCTCTGTCATGTGCAAATTTTATTTCAATAAACTTTTTGTTTATTTTATCTTGAGAGCAGCCAATTAATGAAAATAATATTTGTTTGCAAAAAAGACACATCTATTCTACAAAAGTTTGAAGCCAGAACCACATGAACAACGTTTTGCATTTTTTGGTGTTGAAATAAGAAATCCACCACCGCTCAAATCACCGTAATAATCTAATTTTAAATCTTTCAGTAAATTAAACTTTTTTACATCCGCGTATAAAGTTACTCCTTCAGTTCTTGAAATAGGGGATCCATTACATGTACCTGGCCTTAATTTAATATGCATCCATCCTTCGGAACAATTTTTATCCTCCACCAAATCAATCGACATTTCTCCTGGAGAACCTCCAAAAGAAGCTTGCCTAGATAGTTCTGAAGCAGCGCTTTGACTGATTGAAAGATTGACGATCTCAGTCATTAGAAAAATAATAAATGGGCGATCCAGGGTTCGAACCAGGGACATCCTGCTTGTAAGGCAGGCGCTCTACCGCTGAGCTAATCGCCCTTACGATAAATCATTCTAATAGA